>DASUMO010000022.1:0-2103 GCA_036277695.1 Chitinophagaceae bacterium | reverse complement strand
TCCACCTGTAATGAAGGCAGCCCGTGGGCGATGCCATAATTCCTGAATCTTTTGCCGTCAAAACGACTGAGCCCATTGGCGGTTCCAATCCATAAATAGCCAAAACTGTCCTGGCTAATCGAAAAAATATAATTATCTGGTAAACCGTCGGCGATTGTGTAAAGGCGGGTTGAAAATGATTGAGCGGCTAAGGTCCCGGCAGCTAGCAGGAAATGTGCAAAAAATAAGAAATGGTATATGCAATGGGGACGTGTCAATTTCTCCCTTTAAAAAGTTGCAGGAATGCCTCTTTATTATTTCTTGATACTTCAATCTCTTCCCCATCCGACATGGTAATAGTACCACCATCCCCCCGCTTATACATTTTAATATGCCCGAGATTGACGAGGTAGGACCGGTGTGCCCGGAAAAAATGGCGGTTGGCGAGCAACTCCTCATAATAACCCAGGGTATAACTGGATACAATTTTTTCTCGTTGTTTGAGGTGGAATTCGGTATAGTTGCTCATAGCCCGGCAATATAAGATATCGTCAACGGGAATGAGCAAGAACCCTTCTGAGGTCGGAATGGTGAGTTTGTCAGGCAATGTATTATTCGCGCTCACAATATCCTGCAAAAACTCAACCTGCCCGTTGGTAACAGAGCGGTTTTGCAGTAACTGTTGTTTCGTTTTTTGTACGGCGGATACGAATTCTTCTGCATCGATGGGTTTCAATAAATAATCAATGGCACTATAACGGAATGCTTTTACGGCAAATTCACTATGAGCGGTGGTGAAGATGATGGCTAAATCGCGTTTTCCCAGCTGATCCAGCAGGTCAAAGCCGGTTTCGTTTCGCATTTGCACATCCAGGAAAACCAACTGGGGCTGGAGATCTTTAATTTTTTCACGGGCCTCCGCCACAGTTGCCGCTTCTTGAACGATAAAACTGGGAAAATGATCAGCTAAAAGTTTGCGGATCAGCGCACGGCTTTGAACTTCGTCGTCAACAATCAGGACAGGGAAAGCATGGGGCATGGCGGCATTGTAATGATAGTTTCGATATGTATTCCTTTATAAGTTAGTAAATTCAACAATACCGTCAAAACAGGGTAAAACCATTGAATACCGGGTATTCCCTAACTTTATAAACGATTGTATTATGCCCCTGCACCGGAATTTTACATATTGGATCGACAAGAGGAAGTGGAAATATTATTTTCTCATGGTCTCTTTGGAATTGGTCGAAAGACAAAGTCGCTAAGACCGAAAGTCGGAAAGTCTGAAAGACCGAAAGGTTATATTTAATGTTAGATTTTCCGGACTTCGGACTTCCGGACATCCGACTTCCGGACTCCTGGACTCTTTTCATTTATTCATTTTCAAATTTCAACAACTCATGCCTCACTATCATACACTCGGACATATTCCGCATAAGCGTCATACCCAGTTTCGCAAGCCGGACGGGGGATTATATTCTGAACAATTATTTTCTACGGAAGGCTTCTCCAATGATTATTCATTGATGTACCATGTCCATCCGCCTACCCAGATCATCAAAACCGAACCCCAGGTCAATGTAGCTCCTACGGTTGCGGAAGAAAAAATGCTCAAGCACCGCAGTTTTGAAGGATTCAACATTAAACCGGTGAAGGATTATTTACAAAGCCGGGTGCCGGTGCTGGTGAACAACGATTGCCATATCGTACTGGCTGCCCCGCAGGAAGGCATGAAGGATTACTATTATAAAAATACCGATGCCGATGAAATGATCTTTGTGCACGAGGGTAAGGGGATGCTCCGGACCATGTATGGGGAATTGCCTTTTGACTATGGCGATTACCTCGTCATTCCAAGAGGTACGATCTATCAAATCAGTTTTGCTAATCATAATAACCGCCTGTTCATTGTCGAGTCCTTCAGCCCGATCCGCTATCCCAAACGTTATCTCAGCAAGTATGGGCAATTGCTGGAACATTCTCCTTATTGCGAAAGGGATATTCGTCCCCCGCAGAACCTGCCCACTTTTGATGAAAAAGGCGATTTTCTAATAAAGGCCAAGAAGAGAGGTGTATTATATGGACTGCATTACGGTACCCATCCTTTTGATGTGGTAGGTTGGG
>DASUMO010000021.1:0-2657 GCA_036277695.1 Chitinophagaceae bacterium | reverse complement strand
GGTACACAAAACCTGAGCGTAACCAACCTGGCCAAAATTAAAACAACCGAAGTGAAGTTTGATCCCAGCAGCAATGCTTATATCGTTACGCTGAACCTTACCTGGCAGGGTAAACTGGCTGCGCCACTGACCAAGACTATTGTGGGCAAGCTTACCTATGTTCCCAAAGCCAAAGTACAGTTTGGAACAGCTGCCGCTTACAGTGTATTTGGACTGAAACTGAATTTCCAGTTCAATTGCCGCGACTTTGGAATTACCAGTACCAGCATTTCCGACAAAATTGAAGTGGAATGCAACATGAACTTCCATAATAAATGATCCAGAAAACACAATTACAATGAAACAAGTATTAATATATATAAGTGTGCTTATCCTGGTCGGCGCTGGTTTGGCGGGTTGTTATAAAGATGTACTCTATCCCGAAGTGGTAGCGGACCCGGATGGACCTCCCATGGCTGTTAGTTTTAAAACAGAGCTGGCACCTATGCTCAACACTAAATGCGCCCTCGCCGGTTGCCATGTAACGGGCGCCCATAAGCCTTACCTCAAAACAGATGAGTCATACCAGCAGATCGTGAACGGGGGATTTGTAAACACAGCCATTCCCAAGGAAAGTATCCTCTATAAAATGATTAACGGAGAAATGAGAGAATATATTCCTTCGGCTGCCGACAGGCAAAAAGTTTATGACTGGATACGCAATGGCGCACCGAATAATTAAGTGATCTTAAAAAACCAAAAAAATGAAACTTAGTATAAATACTGCAAGATCCCGGTTCGCCATCCCGGCTGGCCTGTTACTATGCCTGCTTATTTTGGGTGGGGGTAGTTGGGCCCAGGAAGATACTACGGCGGCAACTGAACAGGTAACGGAGGAGCCGGAATTACCTGCCAAACCAAAACCCGTCAAGAATACATTCCAAAGTGTTTGGATCATCGATAACCAAACTGTGATGGTGCCGGTAAAAGGTACACTGGAAATGGATATCATGCACCGTTTTGGAACAGTTAATAAAGGGTATAAGGATTTCTGGGGATTCTTTGCACCCTCCAATATCAGGTTGGGTTTAAGTTATTCCCCCATCAATAAACTTAACCTGGGCTTTGGTATCACCAAAAGTAATATGCTCTGGGATGCCAGTGCTAAATATTCCATCATCACCCAAACCCCCAAGCAATACCCCGTAAGTGTGACTTATTATGGTAATGTCGCCTATGATACAAGGAATGATGCGGATAAAAGTATTTTTAGATACAGTACGCAAAGGGTGTCCTTTTTCAACCAGTTAATCATTGCCCGCAAGATCAATGACAAACTCTCTGTACAGGTAGCTCCCAGCCATTCGCACCAGAACGCGGTGGATGGTTTCTATACCAAGAATGATTCGACCGGCCAGGAGACTTTTAAAAACATGAAGCACGACCATTTCGCAGTCTCCTTTGCTGCCCGGTATAAATTAACCAATGTGACTTCCCTGATATTCAATTTTGACCAGCCCCTGACCAAGCATGCTACCAATAACCCCAATCCCAACCTGGCATTTGGCGTGGAGTTCAATACCAGCAGCCACTCCTTCCAGTTGTTTTTTGGAAACTATTTTTACCTGAACCAACAACGGAATAATCTTTACAATACCAATAGTCCATTTGCCTATGATGATCCCACTAAAACCCATCCCGAGCGTCAAACCGATAATCCCGACACTCCTAAAGATGAAAGTGTGAGAGTGAAGGGAGGAAGATTCCTGATTGGTTTCAATATTACCAGGTTGTGGAATTACTAGGCCCGTTTTTATAATGATTGTTGATTGGTTAGCCCCGGTGATTTGATGAAGCCGGGGCTTTTTCATAGCTTAGGATCATGATAAAGATTTCCCTGAGTCCTTACTGTTTTACAGGGCTGTTTTTATCCGTGGCAGGACTCCTGGTTCTCTTTTCCTGTGGTAATAATGAGCCGGGTAAAAAAGCGGGTGCGGATTCCCTCACCGGTAACATAAAAAAACCTGCTTCCAGTTTTGATGACAGTTTATTTGTTGAGGCACCAGCGGCTATTTTTTACTATCCTGATTCCATGCAGCTTGAAAAAATGAGAAGCGTTACAGATTCGGCTGTGCATGAAAGTTATTTGCACGAATCGTATTATATGATGCGAAACGCAAGAAGAACGATTGCGGAATCCATGCCTGCTTTGCAGATTACAGATGCCAAAAATGTACGATATATTGTCGTGCAGGATTCGCTAAACAGGCAGGTAATTGACCTGGATACAAAGGGTGATGCCTTTGGAATCATATTGGTAAAGAAGGGGCTGGAAGCGCGTTCCATTGATATGGCCAATATAACCAGCGAGTTGCCGGCTTATTTTTCCAGTCATTAACAGGTTGGCGTTCACCTGTATAACTGAACTGATGCGGATTAATTAAATGCCTGATCATAATCATATCCATGATATACCAACATCAATCCCACTCCCACCAATAGCTTTTACCTTAACGTCCTGAAAAATTCACGTCTTTTAATTCTAAACATAAATAACTGATCAACATGAAAGCGAAACTTATTACTGCGATTACCCTCGTGCTGGGAGCCACTTTTATGCTGGGTACCCTATCAGGTTTTACTCCTTTCCAGAAAAAACCC
The DNA here is from genome assembly GCA_036277695.1 of Chitinophagaceae bacterium. GTDB lineage: Bacteria > Bacteroidota > Bacteroidia > Chitinophagales > Chitinophagaceae > CADEDV01. The sequence goes on along the minus strand of DASUMO010000021.1, from coordinate 17 downwards.
TGGGCAGTTCCCGCGAA
>DASUMO010000020.1:0-3805 GCA_036277695.1 Chitinophagaceae bacterium | reverse complement strand
AGCACATTTAAATAAATGGGTAATTGAGAAGCTCAATGATAAACGTTTATGGTTTGGCTCCGAAATAAACCTCGATGATCCCCGCTCACAAAGAGAGCAGGTCGGAGATGATGCTGTAAAGGGCAGCGCTTATGGTATTAAAAACCTGCAACGAATCGTTGCGAACCTGATTAACTGGACAAAAGAACCTAATTCTACTTATGAAGGACTTCGCAAAATGTATTCGGAGGCCGTTGGCCAAATGAACTGGTATACCAGTCATGTCGCCAAGTATGTTGGTGGTATCATGGAAACCCCGAAAACAGTTGAACAGAATGGTCCCGTATATGAAATTGTGGCTGAAAATAAGCAGCGGGAAGCCGTAGAATTCCTGAACAGGCAATTGTTCGCTACACCCACATGGATCATTAATCCTGACATTTTCAGCAGAACCGGCACCAACCCCGTTTCCACAATTGGAGGCATGCAGGACAGGATCCTAAGCCAGCTATTGAGTACAAGAACCCTGGGAAAATTAATTGATGCAGAAGCCATGCAGGGCAATAGTGCCTACCAGATCACTGAATTGTTATCTGATTTGAAAAAAGGGATCTGGTCTGAACTCAGTACCCGGAAATCAATAGATGTCTACAGGAGAAACCTGCAAAAGTCCTATACTATTTCATTGATTAATATAATAGCCCCGGCTCCATCAGCTACCGGAAGCTTTACCATTACCCTGGGACCAGTCAGTACCGTGAATACCGACAAATCAGATATTAAGAGCGTAGTGAGAGCCCACTTAACCTCATTGAGGACGGAAATAGTGAATGCAATCCCCGGCACCCCGGATGCCATGAGTAAATACCATCTGCAGGATGTAGCCAATAGAATAAATAATGCGTTGAACCCTAAATAATTAAGTTCCTTAATCCAAGGCAGACTCTTCCAATGGAAGATCCAAAAGTTGCCCGTTTTTTATTTACCCGCCTTCTTGGCTGGTTAGATTAGTCATCCTATCTTTGCGACCCGTTAAAAAACGGAGTTCTTTATTTTTCCCGGTTCTTAAGTCCGGGTTAGGATTGCCTGAAGAGGTTCGACAAAGGTCCCCCGGTGGGGAATGCCTCAAGGGTATAATATTAATATTGGGTAAAATGCCTAAAGTAAAAACAAATTCCAGCGCCAAAAAACGTTTTAAAGTGACGGCGACCGGGAAAATCATGCATCAGAAGAGTTTTAAACGTCATATCCTGACAAAAAAATCCAAAAAAAGAAAGCGTAACATGCGCAAGGCTGGCGAAGTTGCAAAATCACATGTGGATTTTGTGAAACGTCTTTTACGCCTGAAATAAACCAGGCTGTTTAAATACAGTATTACAGGTTTTCAATATTCCCTTCAATTTAAAACTCTTTACATATGCCTCGTTCAAAAAATGCAGTCGCCTCAAAGGCACGCCGCAAGAAAATATTAAAACAAGCCAAAGGTTTCTATGGCAAACGCAAAAATGTACTTACCGTTGCCAAAAATGTCGTCGAAAAAGGGATGACCTACATGTATGTGGGTCGTAAACTTAAGAAAAGAGAATACCGTTCACTGTGGATTGCCCGTATCAACGCAGCCGTCCGGGCCGAAGGCCTGACCTATTCAGAGTTCATCAATAAACTGCAGAAGAAAGGTGTTGGCCTGGACAGGAAGGTGCTGGCTGACCTGGCAATGAATAACCCGGAAACTTTTAAAAACCTGATTAATTCAGTGAAATAACATTGAGTTAAACCCCCTTGAGTGAACCGTTTCGTACCGAAACGGTTTTTTTGTGCATATACTTTTCAAACATATATTTTTGTACCCATTAAAATAAAATCAGTGGATAAACCTGTTTACACTTCTGTTTCCAACTCCTACCATGACCTGGTCAAACAAACTTTCAATTTTCCGCAGGAAGGTCTTTCCGTGAATGATGAAGGATATCTTCAATTCAATGGCCTGGACCTGAAAGCCCTGATCGACAGATACGGTACCCCTATGAAGCTGACCTATCTTCCCAAGATCGGGATGCAGATCAAAAAGGCCAAGCAGATGTTTGCTGCAGCTTTCAAAAAACACAAATACGAAGGGAAATACCACTATTGCTATTGTACCAAAAGTTCGCATTTTTCCTTTGTGGTAGAAGAGGCTTTAAAGCATGATATCCACCTGGAGACATCCTATGCTTATGATATCGAGATCATCAAAAAGCTCTATGAGAAAAAGCGGATCTCCAAGGATATTCACATCGTTTGCAATGGTTACAAACAAAAGGGCTATACCCGTCGTATCGCCAATTTGCTCAATACCGGATTCCAGAATGTGATCCCTGTACTGGATAATAAGGAAGAACTGAAGGAGTATGCCAAGACTGTCAAAGTCCCCTTTAAATTAGGTATCAGGGTAGCGGCGGAAGAAGAACCCACTTTCCCTTTTTATACATCCCGGCTGGGTATAAGGGCTAAGGATATCCTGGAGTTTTATGTCGACCGGATCGAGGGCTATGAAAGTAAGTTCCAGTTGAAAATGCTGCACATTTTCCTGAACAAGGGAATCAAAGATGATATATATTACTGGAGTGAGCTCAATAAAATCATCAACCTCTATTGCCAGCTAAAAAAGATTTGCCCTGAGCTGGACTCCATAAATATCGGTGGCGGATTCCCCATCAAACATTCCCTGGGTTTCGAGTACGATTACCAGTTCATGATCAATGAAATTGTGGGGAACATCAAGGTGGCATGTAAAAAAGCAAAGGTTCCCATGCCACATATTTATACGGAATTTGGTTCGTATACGGTAGGGGAGAGCATGGCACATATATACAGTGTAATAGGAGAAAAAGTACAGAATGACCGGGAGACCTGGTATATGATTGATTCTTCCTTTATTACCACGCTGCCGGACACCTGGGGTATAGGGGAAAAATTCCTCATGCTGCCAGTCAACAAATGGGACGCAGAATACCAGCGGGTTGTATTGGGTGGCATTACGTGTGACAGTCATGATTATTATGATTCAGAAGAACATATTAACGAAGTATTCCTGCCTAAGATCAACAATGGGGAACCATTGTATGTCGGATTCTTTCATACCGGGGCTTACCAGGACCAGATCAGCGGATACGGTGGTATTAAACACTGCCTGATTCCATCTCCTAAGCATATAATCGTGGGTTATGATAAAAACGGGAAATTAACCGATTGGGTCTATGCGAAACAGCAAACTGCGCAAAGTATGCTGAAGATACTTGGTTATATGAAATGAAATTTGTGGAAAAAAAAAGACCAGTAGTAACTACGGGTCTTTTTTTTATCAGATTGAAAGGGCCTAATTTGATTTACCTGGCTTTTTACCTCCGTTATTGCTGTTTCCTTTGCTGTTTCCGGCACTACCCGTTTCATCACTTTTATTCCCACTCCCTTTAGTTTTGTTATCTCCCTCTTCGTTTTTGGTATTATTGGAGTTATTGTCAGCACTATTTTTGACTTCTTCCTTTGTATCCGTATTGCCTTTACCTTTACTGTTACCTTCATCATTCTTATTTCCGTTGGCCTTTTCATTGCCATTACTGGTCGCCTCTTCTTTTTTGACAGGCTGACCATTCCCTTTCGAAGTATTGTTTTCTTCGTTCTTGTGGCCATTAGAATTATTGTTGCCTTTATCGTTCACATCAGGTTTTTTATCAACATGGTCGTTCCCTTTGCCATGACTTTTTACATCTTCCTGGCCATTGCCATTGTTATTCCCCTTGTCATTTGCATCATTATTTTTGATTCCCTGCCCATTCCCATTTCCGTT
>DASUMO010000019.1:0-3155 GCA_036277695.1 Chitinophagaceae bacterium | reverse complement strand
TTTACAATCACCGGGAAAACAATTGTATTACTGGAATTTGCCGGGTACATATTGGTTAAGGAAATTCTTATACCCCTCCAGGTTTTTATTGACCTTCAGGATTTCCAGGTTTTTATCAGTAATTACCAGGAAATAATATTTGCCGCCACGAAGCCAGGGCAGGATCTCGTTAGCTGTACGGGGCCGGGTTTTTTCAACATAGGCTGTTGCCTCATCCACATCTTTGAAAGGACTCATCAACATAAATTTATTCTCATCATCATAGACGATATTTTCAATCGTAAACTGTTTATTGTAATAGGTATCCCTGTTATACCTGGCAAATGCGTTCCTGGCTTCATTGGCAAATACAGGATCCACTTTATTGAGCACGAGCACTACATAGTATTGTTCGTTGGGTGCAAATACAAATTGAGAAGCAGCCTGGGGGAGCACCACGGGTTTATTCCGGCTGGTATCTGCTAGTGCAGGTTTATCCGTTTTGACAAGGGGATCCAGCGGTTTTCTGACTACCGTATCAGGAAAGGATTGTTGGGGCATGACCCTTGATGTATCATTCTCCATCCGGCGGATGGTATCTTCCGGCGGACGGTTGACCACCAGGTTGCGCAACTCTTCTTCAATCTGGTTGCGCCTTCCCAGGATATTGATCAGGTTGGTTGCCCTGGATGATAAAGGCGTCCCCGGGAAACGGTTGACGATTTCGTTCAAAACAGCGACTGCCACACTATCTTCTCTTTGACGGATATAATACACTGCTTCGATATAGAGCAGTTGGGGAGTCCAGTAATTGTGACTGTAGAGACTGTCCGCCATCTTTTTTTGTGCTACAGCTTCTTCGAAATTTCCTTCGATGAACAGGTCATATATGGCTTCATAGGTCCGGGTTGCGTCTGCATTGCCATCTTTGGAAAAAGGATTTTTACCGGTAGTTACGATCGTGGTGTAATTACTACTATCATATCTCTCGCCCATTAGCTTTTTAATAGCGGCCGCTTTGGCTGATTCGCCGTTCTTATTGTAACAGTAGTAAAGGTTGAATAATACCTCATCCATGGGATTAAACTGCGGAAAACGGGTCCTAAGTTCTTCCAGTGTTTCCGTTCCCATGGAGCAGTCTTCGATATCCTGGATATAGCCTTTACCCAGGCGGAACAGGGCAGATTGAATGGAATCGTTTGACTGCTGCAATAGTTCCGGGGTCAGCGGCAGGCGATCGTATAAATTCTCAAAGGTGATCTCGCTATCTCCAGGAGTTGTGGTATCATCTTTTTTATTGGGAGCACCCGTATTCACCGGGGTGGCGGCGCCAGGCCGGGTAGAGGAACCCGCGGCTGCCCTTCGCCAGTTATCCTGGTTGGGTCGATTTCCCCAACGGGCTTTGAAGTCGGCACTGCCTTTATTACGAAGCGAAGCGTTATAAAAATACCATTCGCCCCGGGACTCATTGCTGCCAAATAAATTGGTGGCAGGCTGAGTGCTGAACGGGATAGCTGCACCTTTAGAACTGCTGCCATCCTCTTTTAATCCCTGCGCTTTTCTTAATTGACGGGCCAGTTTCCGCACAAATTCCCGGCGTTCATCTTCGGGCATGGCGGCAATCCGTTGCATACTGTCATTCCGGTAAATGATTTCGATATTGTCTGCCAGCCTGCCCAGCATTTCTTTGCGGTCCAGGATAGCCTGTGGATCTTTTAGTTCAGGATCGTCTAAACGGAGGCTGTCGTAAAAATTATAAGCAGGTCGGTATAGTTTTTTAGCAAAACTCAACTCGGCCAGTTTAAGAAAAGCTTTGTTCCGGTTGGAAGGATTATTATTACTAAACTGCGTACTCTTAAGCAGGAGCGGCATAGCGCCTTCAATATTGTTCCGTTCCAGTTGCATCTGGGCCGCCATATAATAAATGATATCCCGGTATTCTTCGTATTTATCCCGGCGGGCCATTTTAAGCAGGTCTTCGATATTTTTATCGATATAGTCGCCACTGCTGTCTTTATTTACACGAATGGAATAGAGCCGGGCATAGATCTCGAGGATGGGGTCGGTTGTATGACCGATCGCCCTGGAAAAATATTTTTCCGATTCCTGGTATTGCCCGCCCAGTTCATATAATTGTCCCAGCAGGTATTCCCAACGGGCTTTTTCCTGTTTATTTACCGCATTATCGAGGGCCAGGGCAAGATGGGCCGCCGAACTATCCCACATATTTTGTTTATAAAACCAATAAGCCTGCACTTCCTCCAGGTCATTATGAAGACGCTTCGGAAAAAACGGATCATTCTTCAGGGTTACAATCAGGCTGGCGGCTTCGGCAAACTGGTCCTGTGCCAGGAAATTCCGAATCTGCCAGATAAAAGCTTCATTTCTGCTGGGAGGTTCAGAAAATATGCGGCGGGGTAAACTATTTTTCTCCTTGGTGGAAATGCTATAAGCCGAATTTCCGTCGCGGGTACTGCCAATGGTTTTATAATAACCATCTTTTTCCTTGGGAGCAAACGCATAGTTGATATACTGGAACATCAGGTATGCCGAATCAAATTCCTTTTGAAGGTAATAAGCGGCTCCCCATAAGAGGTAGAGATTATCTATCCAATCGTTTCGCAGGTCGTGAAGGGCAATACCCGACTGGGATTTATAGCTGAGGGAATCCAGTTGGATACTATCGGCAGCTGTGGCATCCAGGGTATAGTTATAAAAGGGCAGAAGTTGGGAATAATCATCCTTAAAAGAGGCCTTGGCTCTGTCCAGGATCTCATTCAGTTTGTTATTGGCATTAAAGACATAATTGTAGTGGGTAACCGTATTCTGGATAAAGCGCCGGGGTAGGGTGAATTTCTTAGACTGCGATTTTTCGGACTTTAACTGGCGATCCTCATATTCCTTGGGCTTTTTCAGGTCAAGGGAAATGCCTAATTGTCCAAATGCAGACAAGCTGAGCTGGCAAAGGGCAATCAAAAATAAAGCAGTGAATATATAAGGGGTGGATCGCATGTCCGGAAGTCTTATTAACTGAATTTCAAAGTTTTTAGTATCAAAAAGGCCTTAAAAATTTTCATGATTGTGTTGGCCGGTCATAAAAGATTTTAGCAGGCGGATCCTGGTTTGAGTGTTTTTCAAAAAAGGATAATTGCCTGGCGAAAATAAGTGTTTTTATT
>DASUMO010000018.1:0-13072 GCA_036277695.1 Chitinophagaceae bacterium | reverse complement strand
AACTCCCATTAATTTTGCTGCAACCCCGCTTTCGAACTGGCCCAGCTCATTGCTGGAATTGATAAACATGGAACCTACACTACTGACCCGGCCGCGCATATGATCGGGTGTTTTCAATTGCATCACGGTACCTCTTACTACCACACTTAGTCCATCCAGCATACCAGCTACGAGCAGGGCAACAAAAGAAAGTATAAACCATTTGGAAACCGCAAACAAAATGATGCAGGCCCCAAAACCTGCTACTGCAAAAAGTAGTTTTTTCCCCTGGGCTTTCTTCAGGGGAGAAACGGTCAACAAGATTACACTGCACACGGCCCCGATATCAATTGCGGCATTCAGCCAGCCAAAACCTACCGGCCCGATTGCCAGGATATCCCGGGCATATACCGGTACCATAGCCACGGCTCCCCCAAAAAGTACCGCAAACATGTCAAGCGAAAAAGCAGCCAGGATTTCCTTTGTTTGATAAACAAAACGTAAGCCTTCTTTCACACTTTCCCAGGTTCTTTTTTCGTCATTTTGCCGGAATGCCGGTTTGGGTTTTAGCTGGGTGAGGACAAAAAAACCGGTGATCAATAAACAACAGATAACAATAAAGGTTCCTGTTATACCCAATAAGGCTATCAGGAAACCACCAGTTGCATGACCGGTTACGGATGCCGCCAGCCAGGAGCCCTGGCTCCAGGTGGTGGCGTTCTGCAAAAGGTTCCGGGGAACGACCATGGCAAGCATGGCCGAGAATACCGGGCCTGTAAAGGAACGTATGATCCCGGTAAAGAAGAACAAAATATAGATCCCAATCGCGATTTGGGAATTGGTAAGATAGCGGCTGGTAAACGACGTGGATAATGCCAATAACAGGAGTGCGACAAGGGCATAAGAGAAAATACCTTTCAACAGTAATTTTCTTTTCTCGCTAATATCTATCACATGACCCGCATAGAGGGCCATGGATACAGCCGGCACCACTTCAGATAAACCGATCAACCCGATCGCAAAAGGATCATTCGTCAATTCATAGATCCACCAGCCTACCAGGGTGCCCATCATTCGCAATCCCATAATAAACGTGAATCTTCCCAGCAGCAGGTTTTTGAATTCAGGAACGCGAACTGCCCCGAATGGATCACTGGTCAGCTGTGTAACTGGGGATTGATCATCCATAGACGGACGCAAAGGTAGGATGTAGATGATTGAATTGTGGAATTGGTTGGGTTGAATAAGGAAAGATGATCAATCTGCCTACCCATTTATCGTTAACCGTTTAGCAATCTAAACATCTAACCTTCCAACCATCTATGGCAATGTTATATAATGCTGTCCTTCGCCATATTCGATCTCCAATGCGTCCAGCACAACTTGCAAATGTTTTTCATTTCCCAGGAAATCGGCATTGCTGGCATCCACGAACAGGGTTTTAATATTGTGTTGTTTGATATAATGCGTATAGGTTTCCTGGATGTTGAATAAATAATCATCGGGTATATTTTGTTCATAGGAACGGTTGCGTTTGCGGATATTGGCCTGCAATTTAGTGACGGGGGCATGGAGGTAGATCAGCAGGTCCGGCTGTATCAGTTGCTGGTTGATGATCTCGAACAGGCGTTGGTAGAGCCGGAACTCATCATCGGGTAGGGTAACCTTGGCAAACAAAAGACATTTGGTAAAAAGATAATCCGAAATCGTCAGGCTCTGGAACATGTCTTTTTGTTGCAGCAGGTCTTTTTGCTGTTTATAGCGCTCAGCCATGAAAAAAAGTTCGAGGGGAAACGCGTATTGCTGGGGATTCTCGTAAAACTTGGGCAGGAAGGGATTGTCGGCAAATTCTTCCAGGATCAGGCGCGCATTATAGTGTTTGGAAATCAGGTGAGCCAGTGTTGTTTTCCCGGCACCGATATTTCCTTCTATGGTGATAAAATGATAACTCATGCAGTTCAGTCAGGCACCTCCTTTGCCCGGGCCATCCGCTAAAGGGGCGCAAAATACTGAAATGAATGCGTCTTACCCGTTCCTGGAATCAGTGTGGATAATTCAGGATAGTTTTTTTACGGCTAATTGGTCCGGGCATTCTTTCAGCAAAACAGCGATGGTTTTATTGAAAACAGGATGACGCATCGCGGCGGCGATCTCAGCCAGGGGCATCAGGGCAAAGCGGCGATTATGCAGTTCAGGGTGAGGGATGACCAGGAAAGGATAATGGTATTCATCTTCGTTGAATAGTAAGATGTCAATATCAATAAGGCGGGGTCCGTATTTTTCTTTTCTTACCCTGCCCATCATTTTTTCAGTTTTGAGAATCCGGCGGATCAATTGTTTTGCATTGAGCGGGGTATAAATTTCCAGGGCCTGGTTGAGAAAAGCAGGTTGATTGGTTTTTCCCCAGGCAGCTGTCTCATAGAGGGCCGAAGCATGGGAAATACTGCCGCAGTGCTGATCAATCAGGTGGCGTGCCAGTGCCAGGGTTTCCTCCCGGTTACCCAAATTGCCGCCTGTAAGTAAATATGCCCTGTTCATGCTGAAGTCCCTGCTAAAGGATCAAATATCTTTATTTTTGAATCTTCAACCCCTGATTGTATGTCAAGTTTTTTCAAAATGTTCTTTGCCTCCTTGCTGGCGCTGGTTGTATTTGTTTTAGTGGCGCTGTTTTTCCTGGTAGCGGCCATCCGTTCGGCGGCGAAAGATAAAGTGAATGTTGCCCGCAAATCAGTGCTGGTTTTAAACCTGGGACAGTTCTACAATGAGCAGGTGACTCAGCCTCCGCTGGCTGTTATCAGTGGCGATGTCGAAAAAATTATCCCGGGACTATATGATGTTGTCCGCCTGTTGAAAAAAGCCAAAGAAGACGATAAAATCGAAGGCCTGCTTATCCAGGCGGTGGCCAGTCCCAATGGTCATGCTGCCAGTACGGAAATCCGCGATGCCCTGGTTGATTTCAAGAAGAGCGGAAAATTCATCATTGCCCATGCCGATGTCATCACGCAACGTTCCTATAGCATTGCCAATATCGCAGATAAGATCTATCTCAGTCCTCATGGTTATTTGGAATGGAGGGGCTATAGTGTTGAATATGCATTTTTAAAGGGTACCCTGGAAAAACTGGATATTGAACCCCAGGTATTTTATGCCGGTAAATTTAAAAGTGCTACGGAACCTTTCCGCTCCGATAAAATGACCGAGGAAAACCGTTTACAAACTACGGTATGGATGAATGATCTCTACAATGATTTATTACTGCAAACTGCAGCTGCCCGGAAACTGGATACCGCTATCCTGCGCCGGCTGGCTGTATCGGGTTCGGTTCAAACCGCCAGGGATGCCCTGGACCATGGACTGGTGGACGGATTGAAATATGATGATGAAATAAAGGATGAGCTCAAAGCCCGCCTGGATATTGGAAAATATGAACGCATCAATTTTATCAGCATCAATGCTTACCGGGCTGCAGGTACCTATACTCCCAAAAAAGGTGAGAAGATCGCACTCATTTACGCGGAAGGAAATATAATTGATGGCGAGGGAGAACAAGGTAAAATCGGTGGAGAAAGTTACCGGTCTTTGATCCGGAAAGCGAGGCTGGACAGGTCTATCAAAGCCATCGTACTCCGTATTAATTCTGGTGGCGGAAGTGCTATGGCCAGTGAAAATATCTGGCGGGAACTGGAGCTGGCAAAAAAAGAAAAACCCGTTATTGTAAGTTTTGGTGATGTGGCGGCTTCCGGTGGTTATTATATCGCCTGCATGGCGGACAGTATTTTTTCGCAGCCTTCTACCATTACAGGTTCTATCGGAGTATTTGGCATTGTTCCCAATATGCAGGGTTTCTTTAAAAATAAACTGGGTATCACATTTGACGGTGTGAAAACCGGTCCTTATGCAGATGGCATGACCATTACGCGGCCTATGAATGAACAGGAGAAAAAAATAATACAGGCAGAAATTGATAATATATATTCTCTTTTTAAGAAAAGGGTGGCGGATGGACGTAAAAAAGATACCGCCTATATTGACAGCATAGCGCAGGGGAGGATATGGACAGGAACCAGGGCCCGGGAGATCGGGCTGGTAGATCGCCTGGGTGGACTGGAAACAGCCATCGCCAGTGCCGCACGCAAGGCCAGGCTGGATGATTACCAGGTGAAGGAATACCCCGAGCCGGTGAACATTTTTGGACAGTTGTTTGGCAGATCTAACGATCCGGTTAATTATTCTAATCTATTGAAACAGGAACTGGGCGAGGAGAATTACAGGATCTTTAAACAAATGAAAGAGGTGAGGGACATGACCAATTCAGCGCAGGCCAGGATCCCTTTTGAATTTTTTATCCGGTAGTTTATGGGAAGTTGAAGTTCGAAAGCAGAATATGAATCTCACGAATTGTAACCCGATAATAAGACCGGCGCATATAGTTCGGAATTCTTACTTCATACTTCTTACATCTTAGTTCGGGCATCCGACTTCGGACCTCCTGGTTCCTTACCTTTGGCCCACAAAATTCCAGGATGCCGCGAACCTATAGCCAAAGCAAAGCCTTATGGGCGATCACTAAATCCAGCTTCAAGGCAATATTCAACCACCCCACGGCTATTTTCTTCAGTTTACTTTTCCCGATCATTTTTATTTTGATTTTCGGGGCTTTTGGCAGTGGTGGTCCTGCCAGTTACCGGATTGCACTGGAAAAGAATGCAGATACCAATAATGTTTTTTACCAGGGGAACGATAGGTTTACCGGGTTAAAAAACTCCCCGATGATCCGTATTATGCATTATCCCGATACTATATCCCTGCAAAAAGACCTGGTGAAAGGAAGATTATCAGGCATTGTAAATATTAAAGTGATTCCCGACTCGGTCTTGTCATCCCGGTATTTGATCAGTACCCGCACCACTACGGCCAGCGCCAATACTTTTGGTGCCCTGCAGCAGGCGCTGGAATACCTGAAACTAAAATATGAGAACAGCATGCTGGGAAAGGAAAATGAACTGGTGAATATTGCCCCCCCGCAGGTGAAGGAAGTCCGGAAATACCGGCAGATCGATTTTATCCTGCCGGGTCAGCTCGGCTTCTCCATACTCTTTGCCACTTTATTTGGGATAGCTTTTACCTTTTTCGGATTAAGAGAACAACTGGTGCTTAAACGTTTTTATGCGTCACCTGTCAGGAAGATCCATATATTATTAGGGATTGGTACCAGCCGTTTGTTTTTCCAGTTAATGAATGTGGTGGTACTTGTATTATTCGGTTATTTTTTCCTGGGGTTCACCCTGCAGCATGGATGGTTAACGTTTGTTGAAATACTGGTCATGTCGGGGATCATGCTATTCCTCTTGATGGGAGTGGGGTTAATCTTCAGCAGCGTAGCCAAAACGGATAATTCAATACCCCTGCTGATCAATTTGTTTGGATTTCCCCAGATGATGTTATCCGGAACATTTTTCCCCATCGAAGTATTTCCAAAATGGTTGCAGCAGATCTGTAATATCCTGCCACTGACACAATTCAATAATGCCATCCGTAAAATTTCTTTTGAAGGGCAGCATCTCAGCGATTCATTAAAGGAAATCGGGATCCTGGCGATTTGGATGATCATTATTTATGCTGTGCTGGTGAAGGTGATTAAGTGGGAATGAGTCGGGAGTTGTGAGTGGTGAGTGGTGAGTTGTGGGTTGTGAACTGCGGCCTTCATTTTGACTTTTTGATTTTGATTCATACTGTGCTGAAGGATTGAAGCTGGAACGGGATGAAATTAAAACCGGGTAAACGTGAAATTTGTTAAGCTCGCGATTATCAGTATTGTTTTTTTCTTTCTGCTGGTGACAGGCATGTCCTTATTTATCCCTTCAACGGCCCGTGTTTCCCGGGCTTTGCAGGTAAATGCAACAGCCAGCCGTTTGAAGGACCAGGTTGCCGATCCCCTGCATTGGAAAAACTGGTATCCCGGGGCCGATACGCTGGATATATTATATGTGGAGGGTAAGCCAGCAGGAATAATTACCGGCCCTATGCAGGGAGTTATAATAACGGATCAAACCGATAGCTCTGTTATCGCAGGTAGGGCAGGCGCTGGTTCAAAAGAAATGGAAATGGGCTGGAATTTCCTGGCGGAGGATAGTAACCGGACTACTGTACAATGGTATATGGAGTTTAAGCTGCGATGGTATCCCTGGGAAAAATTCGCCAGCCTTTTATTTGAAAAGCAATATGGTACCCAGATGGAACAGGGTTTGAACCGGTTGAAGAAAACACTGGAGAATAATTGATCAGCGGTTCAGGCAAAGGCGTCAGATTGCATTAATTTCACTTTCTTATTAAATCAAACTTTTCTATTATGAAATCATTCTTGTTTTTACTGGCAGTGATAGCCACCTTCTCAGCCTGTGGGCAGGGCGAGCGCAAAAGTCCCCATGAAACCGTTAGCAGTGACAATGCTTCAGTTAGTTATGGCCGCCCTTATAAGAAAGGCCGTGAGATATTCGGCGGCCTGGAAAAATATGGTAAAGTATGGAGGGTTGGAGCGGATGAAGCCACCACCATTACTTTTAATAAGGATGCTAAAATAGGGGGGGCTGAAGTGAAAGCCGGTACTTATACCCTGTTTGCAATTCCCAATGAAAAGGAGTGGACTATCATTTTGAATTCCCAGCTTGGTCAGTGGGGTGCCTATAGCTATGAAAAGAACAAGGATAAGGATATCGCCAAGTTCAATGTGCCGGTAAAGAAACTGGATAAGCCCATAGAACAACTTACCATCCGTTTTGAAAAGAACGATGACATGGTAATTGAGTGGGACCAGACACAGGTGACCGTTCCCGTGAGTTACTAAACAAAAAATATTATATGCTAAAAGCTGCCATAGGCAGCTTTTTTTTAATAATGTATTTCAAATCGATTCAACAAAAGATTGCAGGATTTTGCGGCTTCTCTTTGAGATTCGTGCAATTATTTGCAGGATTAAGCAACAATTTTCGGACTTTTATGTCTTTATTCAAAACGATTCGTTTAAATTGGCCTGCAATTTCCCGGGTTTTCAGGGTTAGGGTAACGAGAGGGAATTGGTCTTAAACACTACTACCTATTTTCTAAAAAAGTAAAACTGCTCTGTATGAGAAATCCACTCAAGCTAAGGCAACAGGGACTCAAAATCTTTGTCCTTGTTGTATCTCTTCAACTTTTTTCTGTGCTTGTTCTCGCACAGGTACGCATCAGCGGTAAAGTAACAGGCCCCGACGGAAAAGGCATTCCTGCCATTTCCGTTCTGGTCCGGAATACAACAACCGGAACGGTTACGGATGCGGAGGGGGCTTATAGTTTTAGTGCGAATCTGAAACCCGGAAACCATGTGCTGGAATTTTCGGGAGTAGGCTTCAGAACAAACCAGCGAACCATCAATGTGGGGACGGCAGCCTCTTATACGGCTGATGTGCTACTGGCTGAGGACATACTGGGTCTGGATGAAGTAATTGTAACAGGAACATTGGGTCGTTCCTCCAAAAAGCAGTTGGGTAATTCAATTTCGACGATAAGTGCCCGGCAACTCCAAAATACCGGGGCGAGTAATTTAAGTGCTATGCTCAGTGGCCGGGTAATGGGTGCGCAGGTTACGCAAAATTCAGGTGATCCCGGGGGTGGTATTTCCATTAAATTGAGAGGAGTGGGGTCAATTTTCGGATCCTCTGAACCGCTTTATATTGTTGATGGGGTAATTATCGATAACAGTTCAATAAATGTAATCAACCTGAATGGGGACGCCCAGGGATCCCGGATTGCCGCCGGGAATAACCGCCTGGTTGATATTAATCCAAATGATATTGAAAGAATTGAGGTCATAAACGGTGCTGCCGCTTCTGCTATTTATGGCTCAAGAGCATCTAATGGCGTTGTTCAGATATTTACTAAAAAAGGTAAATCCGGTAAAACCAGGGTTACACTTACAACAAGTGTGCAAACGAATTCGCTCAGGAAAAGGTGGGAAATGAATGATACACCGCTCCGCTTTGGATATGCCGGCGATGCCAGGCTATCGACAGTCGGTGACCGGTTAACCATGATCGCTAACCTGCGAAGCGACCAGGCAACCGTTCCTGGTACAGGACCCGCATCATTGGGTGGAAGACTGGACCAGAATACCTATCCTGTAACCCGGTATGATTATCAGGACGACATTTTTCATACCTCAATTGGAACAGATAATCATATTTCTATGGCCGGTGGATCGGACAAGAACAGTTATTATTTCTCTGCTTCTTATTTGAATAATAATGGGATCGTCCGTAATACCGATTTTCAACGATATGGGGTAAAGGCAAGAACCGATTTTACATTGAACAAGTGGATTAAATTTTCAGGTGGAGCAGCCTATACCAACTCTATCAGCCATGATCTTCCGAATGGGAATAACTTTTTTTCACCGGTTAGTACGATGACTATTATCGATAATGTCTGGGATGTGGACGAGAGAGATGTTAATGGAAAATTGCAGCATGTAGAAAGGCTGAGAGTGAACCCGCTGACCGTAATCGAAACATTTGATATCACACAGGAAACGAACCGCGTACTGACTGACTTGAAAATAACCCTGACGCCGGTCAATGGCTTAAACCTGGATGTTACGAATGGCTTTGACACCTATTCTCAACAAGGAAATACCTATCAACCCCGGATGCCATATGAAGCGCTGGTTGCTGCCGGCTTTTTTCCCGATGGCTATGTCAGTTATGCCAGGTTCAATTATTTCCAGTGGACCAGCGATATCGTAGGTTCTTATAATTTCAGGCCACTGGAGGATTTACAATCCACAACCAGCATTGGATATGCAGCCCAATATATCAAGACTTCCTACAATGCGCAGGAGGGCCGGGACCTGGTGCCTTTGGTTCGTACAATTGCCGGAGCCCAAAATCTTTTTGCAGCACCGGTTGACAGAAGAACCGAACAATCTGTATTTGGCTATTTCCTCCAGCAGACATTAGGATACAAAAACAAAATGTTTCTGACGCTGGCGGGAAGGTTTGATGGCTCTTCCGCATTTGGTGATGATGCGCAGAGTATTTTCTATCCTAAAGGCAGTTTTAGTTACAATATTTCCGATGAGGATTTCTGGAGAGAATCAAAAACTGGTGAGTGGTTTAATACTTTGAAACTCCGCTTTTCCTATGGTAAAGCCGGCAATCTAACAGGTATCGGTCCTTACGACAGGTTTAATGTTTATCAACCCATCATTTATACAGGGGGAGGGTTCGCACCTTTAAACAGGATTGGAAATGAAAATATCCGGCCTGAAACCAAAGAAGAATGGGAAGCCGGGGCAGATATGCAATTTTTTAAAGGAAGGCTGGGCCTTCAGTTTACCACGTATAACCAGACCATTACGGACCTCGTACTGCCTTTCAACCTGTCTCCCTCTAACGGAGCTGCATCAATTATTGATAACCTCGGTAAAATGTCTAATAAAGGATTTGAAGCAATGTTGACAGGAGTTCCTGTGAAATCAAAAAATTTCAGATGGGATGCATCTTTATTGGTCAATACGAATAAAAACAGAGTAGACGAGGTGTACAGGAATGCGACTTTTATCGGCTTTGATGCGTCCAATACGCAGGGTATTTTGCCCGGCGAACCGGTTGGCGTTTATTATATTAATTACTTTGCCCGCAATTCGGATGGGTCCTTGTTATTGAGAGACGTAAACGGATTTATGCTCCCGCAGGTGGAAAGAGGGGACGCTGTTACCGGTGTACCGCAGCGTGATGTCAATGGTCAACCCACCGGAACTCCATTGAGGAAAGTACTCGGTGATCCCAACCCTAATCTTACAGCTACCCTTGTCAATGAATTTAACTATAAAAATTGGTCTTTGCGGATGCAATGGGATGGTGTGTATGGATTTGAAGTTTACAACTGGGACTGGATCACACGCAATAACGTAGGAGCAGGGCCGACAGCTGAAAAGGAACTTCTTGGCGAATTGCCCCGGGGTTGGGTAGCCGCTATCGGCGGTTTTATAGGTCCCAGGATCCAGGAGGATCATATTGAGGATGGCTCGTTTACTAAACTGAGAGAACTTTCGCTGAGTTATACCATCCCAAAACTGAAGTTCGCGGAGAGTCTCAAAATATCTCTTGTGGGGAGAAATCTTTTTTCAATAGATGATTATCGTGGTTTTGATCCGGAAATTAATTCCGCGGGTCAGTCTTATGTGCGAGGAACAGATTTTGGATCGTTACCCATACCAAGAACATTTCAATTGTCAGTTATTACTAACTTCTAAAATTAGTGTTCATGAAAAAGCAAATAATTATTATATCCGTTTTTGCATTACTGGTGCAAACCGGGTGCAAGACAGAGTATACCAATCCTAATGCACCAACCGATGTCGAGGTACTAAATACAGTGGAGGGAATGACGAGATTAATTGTAGGCATCAAAAACCGGTTTGCTACGAATGTACTGGCACCAGCGGTGGTCTACCAGGGTATTTCAGCCAGTGGACTTACGACGAGGGAAGTTTCAGTATTGAATGCAGGAAATGCTGACCTGGCACAGGTGGAAAATGGCGGTAACAATCTTGCCCCGAATAACGGCGTAATCGGAAGTCTTTGGACAACCGCGAATATTATAAATAGTGAAGCTCAAAAGCTTATTGATGGTTCGGCTTCAATACCGGATATAAATACAAAAAACGCTGTTCGTATTTACGGTCATTTATACAAGGCGCTTGCCTTAGGGACGATGGCAATTTTTTGGGAGAAAGTGCCTATTAATACGGGAGAAAATGCGGTTTTTTCCACCCGTGCGGAAGCTTTGCAGCAAGCAGTAACACTGCTGGATGAGGCATCTGGTTTGCTTGCTTCTACCCAGGTACCCGCCGCATTTACCGCTTCGGTCGGAAACGAAATTGATCTTGTAAATACACTCCGCGCACTGGCAGCAAGGTATTATATGATGCTTGGTAATAATGACCTCGCCATTGCCAGAGCGAATGCCGTGGACCTTACAAAACGATCCGTTTTCTTTTACAACAATACAAATCCCAACCCTGTATTCCGTTCATCGCTTACTAATAACAACACCTATGGTATTCGGACAAATTTTGGTTTGAGTGGTGCGTTATTGCCTGATCCTGCAGATAAAAGAATTGTTTTTCATTTGACACGGAATGCAGCTAATGGATCCGGATTTTTCCTTGGCGACGCCACGGCTATTCCGATTTACCAACCCGGGGAAATGCTCCTGATTCAAGCAGAAGCGAATGCCCGCAAAAATTCCTTCACTGCCGCAAAAGCATTCCTGGACCAGGTATTGACAAAACAACCGGCATCAGATATTTTTGGAGTAGGAGCTGATCTGCCGGCTTATAGCGGTTCTATGACGCAAACGGCTTTGCTGGACGAAATTTATAAAAATCGCTGTATTGAAATGTATCTAAGCGGTTTAAAATTGGAAGACAGCCGAAGATTTCAGAGGCCAGGGCCCGGGGCAACCAATTCCGAACGGTCAAGGAACTTTTACCCATATCCTCAACAGGAAAGAGATGGGAACCCTAATACCCCGGAAGATCCACTTTTATGATTTTTAGTGTGTTCAATAGCAAAAGGGTTACTTTTTTAAGTAGCCCTTTTATTTCCGTTCAATGAATTTCTTTCGAACTGTTTGCTTCAAACCATTTTCAATGGACAAAGAAAAAAATATCATTGATTCCTGGCAGGTAAATGCTGCCAGCTGGATTAACCTGATTGCACGGGATGGTATCGAATCCCGCAAGCTCATTACCAACAGGGCCATCGTGGAAGCAGTTTGCAGTGCAGAACCCAGGCATGTATTGGATATCGGTTGCGGTGAAGGCTGGCTGGTAAAGGAACTGGCAGGTAAAGGCATCGCCGTTGCGGGAGTGGATGTGATCCCGGAGCTGATCGAACAAACCAAAGCCAGGGTACCGGGATTTTTTGTTACCGCTTCTTATGAAGATCTGGCAGCCGGCCGGGTTTCATTTCCCGGTAAGTTTGATACAATTGTAGTGAACTTTGCACTGATCGGTAAAACCTCGACAGAAGAATTATTGCATTACATTCCCTCCTTATTGAAAGAAAAAGGTTATCTCTTTATTCAAACTCTTCATCCCTATAACCGCAAAGCCCAGGAAGATTATACCAGTGGATGGAAACAGGGTAGCTGGGATGGATTGGGAGAGCAGTTCACGCAACCCTATGAATGGTATTTCCGGACCCTGGAAGATTGGCTTGAATTATTGAAAGTTTCAGGATTTAAGAAAGTAAGCGCTACCGATATTTTGCATCCACATAGTGGCCAGCATTTATCAGTAATATTTGAGTGCCGGGTGCAGTAGTTCCTAACAGTATGTGGAACACAATGGACACTATGTACGCACACTGCGCACAAAGATTTTGAAGCAGGTATTCTTGTGTATTCTTAGTGTAAACTTTGTGTTCATTGTGTTCCTTTTTTCCAGGCTTTAATAAAAATTCCACGTTTACAGTAACCAATTATTCAAACATTGAGGCTATTTTTTTTATCACTACGTATACTTGTTGCAATTCTTCCCGGGTAATACAATAAGGAGGCATGATATAAACCGTATTACCCAGGGGCCTCAGGAAGACCCCGTTTTCCAATGAAAGATTAATGATCGTTTCTTTCATCCGGTTCAAATATTCATTCTTACCCGAATTAATTTCAAAAGCCAGGATGGTTCCCCGGCTGCGGGGATTTTTTACCGGCTGGTAACCGGACAATTCTTCAATAAAACTCTTGTTTGACTGGCCGATGGTATCAATTGCCTGCATACATTCTTCTTTTTGCAATAACTCCAGGCTGGCAAGGGCAGCCGCACAAGCCAGGGGGTTGGCCGTATAAGAATGACCATGAAAAAAAGTCTTCTTTGC
This sequence comes from Chitinophagaceae bacterium, assembly GCA_036277695.1. Lineage (GTDB taxonomy): Bacteria > Bacteroidota > Bacteroidia > Chitinophagales > Chitinophagaceae > CADEDV01. The sequence continues at coordinate 173 of DASUMO010000018.1, read as the reverse complement.
ATCATCATCCAGGAAAGCTTCAAACAATTCGATCCTGCAGGCCGTGATTGCGAGGGGTAAACTGCCTCCTGTTAATCCTTTTGAAAGGCAAATAATATCGGGTTTGTGATGAATGTACTCCGAGGCAAAAAAGTTTCCCGTTCTTCCAAATCCCGTCATCACTTCATCGGCAA
>DASUMO010000017.1:0-15875 GCA_036277695.1 Chitinophagaceae bacterium | reverse complement strand
ATTTTTTGCAAGCGGTTACAGTGTTGCCGAAATCTATGATCCGCAGGTATTCTTTGCCTTTTATTTCAGGCCGCTGGATTTTGGATACAACCTCTGGATAGTCTATGCTATTTGGATAGCAGTCGTGCTCATACTATACATCCCCAGCCGTTGGTTCAGCCATTACAAAAAGGAGCATACACAGTGGTGGCTGCGTTATATGTAGTAATAAAATTCCGGTCAGGAAGCCCGGGCCCTGCTTTTTGTCCGATTGGCTGATTTCAATAACTTCGCCACTCGTTTGATTGAACCGCAAATAAAACGGAGGTTTATGCTGACCGGATGGCCCATCAACCATTCATTCAGCCAATCAACTCAACAACAAATCATCTCATAATTTAATCAACCAAACATGGCATACGATGTAGTTGTGATCGGCAGCGGCCCTGGTGGATATGTGGCAGCTATCCGTGCATCACAGTTAGGATTTAAAACAGCAATTATTGAAAAAGAAAGCCTGGGAGGTGTTTGCCTGAACTGGGGTTGTATCCCCACAAAAGCCCTGCTTAAAAGCGCCCAGGTGATCGAGTATATCAAGCATGCTGAATCCTATGGAATCGAAGCCAGTGGTAAACCAAAATTCGAAGCGATTATCAAACGCAGCCGTAGTGTGGCCGATAAAATGAGCAAGGGAGTTCAATTCCTGATGCGTAAGAATAAAATTGATGTAGTAAATGGTTTTGGAAAACTCAAAGCAAAGGGCCAGGTAGAAGTGACGGCAGAAGACGGGAGTAAAAAAACAGTAGAGGGCAAACATATCATCATCGCCACAGGTGGCCGGAGCAGGGAATTGCCCTCGTTGAAACAGGATGGTAAAAAAATAATCGGCTACCGTGAAGCTATGAGCCTGTCCACGCAACCCAAATCAATCATCGTGGTGGGTAGTGGAGCCATTGGTGTGGAATTCGGTTATTTCTATCACACCGTAGGAACCAAAGTAACTATCGTGGAATTCCTGCCCAGGCTTGTCCCGGTGGAGGACGAGGAGATATCCAAAGAACTGGAGAAAAACTTTAAAAAGAACGGCATTGATATCATGACCAGCAGCGAAGTCACTTCGGTGGATACCTCAGGTTCAGGTGTAAAAGCAAAAGTAAAGACGGCTGAAGGCGAAAAAATAATTGAAGCGGACATTGTATTAAGCGCTGTAGGGGTTTCGGCAAATATCGAAGGAATAGGCCTGGAAGAACTCGGTATAAAAACAGATAAGGGACGCATTATGGTTGATAAATATTACCAGACCAATGTACCGGGCGTATATGCCATTGGGGATTGTGTGCCGGGTCAGGCTCTTGCGCATGTGGCCAGCAAGGAAGGAATCATATGCGTGGAAGCCATCGGTTACCAGGAGAAAAAATTCAATCACAAACCCGAAGCTTTGGATTATAATAATGTACCTGGCTGTACTTATTGCTATCCTGAAATAGCCTCAGTTGGATATACAGAGAAGCAGGCTAAAGAGGCGGGCTACGAAGTAAAAGTGGGCAAGTTTCCGCTTAGTGCCGCCGGTAAGGCCACAGCAGCAGGGCATAATGAAGGATTTATTAAAGTCATCTTCGATGCCAAATACGGAGAATGGCTGGGAACCCATATGATCGGCTATAATGTTACTGAAATGATTGCCGAAACTGTCGTGGCCCGCAAATTGGAAACGACTTACCATGAGGTTCTGAACAGTATTCACCCCCACCCCACCATGAGTGAAAATGTGAAAGAAGCAATTGAGGTTGCTTATGGTGAGGCCATTCATATCTGACCGGTAATTTCATGCATAGAAAACCCTGCCTTCCGCAGGGTTTTTTTGTATTGAAAAACTTCGGTAAATTTAAAAGAGGCTTGAACTGTTGCCGGAAAAATGCGTTTCGTTATGAAAATCGCCCTGCAATCATTCTGGTCAGGCCTGCACCACCAAACTTCTTTCTATGAGGATTTGCCTGCTCATAGTACCTGCTTTACTTTCCTTTGCAGATAGCATTGCACAGGATACGGTTTCCGTAGTGGAAAAATCCATTAAAGTGGCTGCCATGTCACCCCTCACGGAATACTATGGATTTGCCGCCGGGGATAAAGTCATTTTTGATTTTTGGGTAGAAAAGGGAAAGGAAATCAAAGATCTCAGCATTTCAGAATATCCGAACAGCGTAAAATTCGCGCAACATACCGTAGAGAAAATTGAGAATAAAATACTGGAAATACCCCGGAATGGCATTTATAAATTCGAGTATTACAATTCTACCATATTACCCCGTATCATTAATATCAGGATACAGCGCATACCCCATAGCCCGGCCACCAAAACTTTTAATACCAATGTAAAATGGGTGGATAGAGTAGATACTGCCCGTCATCAGCAGGATGCCGATTATCAACTCCGTTCCGATACCAGTTTCAGGGAAGTTCTGCAGACCACCATTAAGGTAAATCAGAAAACCAGTGCAGATAATACGCATCGCTCTGTGGTGGAGTTTACCCTGCCGGCCAATACTGTACGCTGGGCTTACTGGATTGGTGTGGGTGAAGCTGGTAAGAAAAGTTTTGAAGAGGATCAGAAAAAATATTCCGGCCAGGGAATCCAGGTATTCAATTCCGGTAGTCCGCTAGCCGGCGTGCTGATGGGTTCGACGGGTATGACGCAGATTAAAGTGGGTGAAAATATCCGGTATTTTTTTATCAGTAAACCCGAAGAGACACAAAAATTCCTGGCAGGGGCGGGCTTCGGGCAATTCAAACAAGGTGATATGGTTGCTGATTATGCGCTGATGAATTATTCCAATAAAAACCCCCAAAAATATTATCTCGGCCTTTCCAACAATTCCCAGGTTCAGCCCGTAGAAGTCGGAATCAGGATTGTAGCTATTGTAGTTGAAAAGAGTTATGAAACGAAAAAGGAAAATGTGGAAGTGCTTTCCACGCAAAGAGTCCCGGTCCATGAGCAATGAATGCTGATTGCCTTGGCCTTCATTTCACAAACTCCCTGTTGAAGCAACGGCTCCTGCAATAGAAAAAATACGAGGGCTTCTTCGTATAGTTACGATACTTTTCCCAACCACACCGTATTTTTAGCAGTACTGATTTTGTAATTAGCCCGTTGTTTAGTTTCTTGGGATCAGTTTTATAAACCGGTACACTATGAATTCAAACCTGTTCAAAACCAGTTTTGCAGGCTTTATTTGTTTGATACAAATAAACCAGGAAGCTGGGTTATCCCCCGTTGAACATACAAAGAGCTTGGAATCCCGGGCCCTAACAAGCATACAGGCCGGTTCTGCTTTTTCTGTCCATGGTGCGGGCCAGGCCAGGAAGGGGTTTCATACATTTCAATCTACGCTTCCTTTGACACTCCTGTCGTTTACAGCTGAAAAAACAGGATCTGGTAAAATTGAACTGGTATGGAAAACTGCCCAGGAGGTTTATACCAGTCATTTTAATATCGAAAGATCCCTGGATGGACGCAAGTGGGTAAAGATCGGGACAAGGTATGCCAAGGGTCAGCAGGGAACGGTTGAAGCCTATTCCTATACGGACGCAAACCCTTCCGGTGAGGCAAATTATTACCGCTTGCAAGTGGTGGATGACGACAATAGTTCGGGTTATTCCTCGGTTCGCCTGGTAACGCTGGGGCTGAACTCAACCGTGCGCGTTTATCCCAGTCTTGCAAGAGCGAATAACCTGGTATATGTTGAAGGGATCTCCCCCGAAAAAGCCCAGGTTGAACTTTATAGCACGGAAGGCCGGCCGGTTTTCGCCACCCGTTTATACAGCAATACTTTTAACACGCCCAACCTGTTTCCCGGTATTTATCACGTACGGATCACCGATATATCCCGAGGCAGTTTAGCCGGGCTTCAGAAAATTGTTATTTACTAAAAAACCAGCCCCCCATTTTTTTATTCTTAACCAAAATAAACAAACAAAAAGAAACCCCGGCGAATGCCGGGGTTTGCCGTTAGCATGGTACTCTCTATAGCTTAACGAATTTTTGTTGAATAATCTCTCCATCCTCTTTCCGCGCTCTCAGTATATAAAGCCCGGGACTCAATGAACGGAGCGGAATGCTTTGTATTTTGGAACTAAGGGTTAGTTGTAAAACGACCTGGCCCTGCAGATTGAGTACATTAATAGTTTTACCTATCCAGCGGATATCATAAGCAATATCCAGTATTATTTCATCCCGGGCGGGGTTGGGATAGACCTGTGGATACAACCAGCGTGGCGGGTCTTCCGGTAAGGGTGTTTCAAAAACCAGGGGAGCCTGCAGACCTGTGGAGTTCAGTAATAAAGAACGGGGACCACCTGTTTCAAACAAAGCCCGCATTCTTAGTTTTTGACCCTGGGTAAACATATTCATGCAGGCATCGCTGGTAAAATCCATATAGTTCATGTACATATTCCCGTAAGGACCGTTATTACAACTGATTTGTGTTGTATTGGGGCATCCCGCGGTATAACCACCCTGTTTGGGAGTATCATTAACTTTATCGTCGCCGCAATATTCGTCACCCCAAAGATGATGCAGGTTGAGCCAATGACCCACTTCATGTACAGCTGTCTTGCCCATATCAAGCCCCGTTACCCTGCCTGATCCAAAAACATTGGTAGCAAGTACAACCCCATCTTTCAGGGGATCAGCACCGGGAAGGCTTGAATAGCCGGCTACCCGCTGCATTTTACAAACCCATATATTGAGATAGCTTTTGGTATCCCAGGCATCATCGCCCATAGTCGCACTGAATTTCATCTCATCATTATCCTGCCATTCTTTTACAGGCGTATATTTCCTGATGATGCCACTCGTATTCCGCCGGCGTGGATCAGAAACGGCCAGCTCAAATTCAATCTCGCAATCGGCAGCCAGGGCAGCAAAAACCGGTGGCGTTAAGATTGTATCGGCATTGCGCCTGCGAAATGCTTTGTTTAAAACGTCCAGTTGCTTGATTACCTGGGCATCGCTGATATTTTCTTCCGGAAAATGATAGAGTATATGAATGACGACAGGTATCTTGATTACGGTTCCTCTCAGATCCCTGGCAGCAATGCCTGCCTGGTTGTTGATATAATTGTTGGTAAATGATTCAATACTGTTCCATGCAGCAGCCACGGAAGGGTCATTTTGTGAGACCCTGTCCCGGTAGGAGGATGTGGAACAATTCTTTTGTCCATACAAGCCCGCCCAGCCCATAATAGCCATAACAAGTCCAATGACCTTTGTCTTCATAGTCCCGTTCAATTGACAAGTACTGCATGGCAACAATGATCACCATGTGTGATTCATGTGAGATTGGAAATGGTCAGGATAATGGGGGAAAATCAGTGGAGTTCCAGGGATACGATTTAACCAGTGTGGAAGTTTCCGGACGGGTTTATGATGTTTCAAATATAAATCTTTTAATGAATTGTTTTTGAATTTTTTGTATCGTATTTTTCCGATTCCGTCGGGGGTTTCTTGTTAAACCTTTAACAGGCCTGCATTTCAACGGAAACTACATTTGTAAAAAATTTTTTTTTCATGAATAAACTGTTTTGGCTCTTTCTTTTTTTATGTATTGCAGCCTGTAAAAACGAAGATAAGCCAGGCGATCAGACGAATCCGGATACCCCCCCTGCCCCCGCTTCGATCAGTTACTCCGTTGTTGCCAGCTTTCCCCATGATACCTCTTCCTATACACAGGGTTTGGTTTTTTATAAAGGTGAATTATATGAAGGTACCGGTTTAGAAAAACGTTCTAAATTGATGAATGTGGACCTCAAAACCGGTAAGGCCCTCCGCAAGATGGACCTGGATTCCACTTATTTTGGCGAAGGCATTACGATCATCAATGACACCCTTTACCAGCTGACCTGGCAAAATAAAGTAGTCTTTATGTACAGCCTGAAAGATTTTAAAAAATTAAAAGAATTCATGATCCCCACAGAAGGCTGGGGAATTACCACAGATGGAAAAGAACTGATCGTAAGTGACGGTACCAGTAACCTGAATTATTATGAGCCCGGCAGTTTCCGGCCCTTACGAACTGTGAGTATTACGGAAGGAGGCAGCCTGGTGAACAATGTAAACGAACTGGAATTTATCAATGGGTATATCTATGCCAACAAATACCAGTCTGATTATATTCTTAAAATTGACCCGGTGACAGGTATCGTTGTGGGGAAAGCCGATCTTTCCAATCTGGCTGATCAATTAAGAGCCCGTTATCCGGGCATTGATGTATTGAATGGCATTGCTTACGACGCCGCCAGCAATAAGATTTACATTACAGGGAAATGGTGGCCCGAATTATACGAGATCAGGTTTGGCCAATAATTATTTGCGCACGATATAAACGACGGAACTGCATTTCTTCACGTCACCCAGCGCTTTGCCGTTGGAAAGAAGTCCGTTCCAAAAAGCTTCCGTCAATATGGGTTTTCCATGTTTGTATTTGGAACTAAGCAGGCAAATATAAAAGCTGTCAAACCACATGGGCCGGTAGTCCACTACCTTCATCCCGTTTTTTTCTACCAGGGAAACCAGGGAGCGGGGTGAAAAATGATAGAGATGGCGGGGAACATCATAAGCCGCCCAAAAGTTCTGGTATTTCTCCGCGTCTGCAGAAGTATAGTTGGGAACTGCAATAAATAGCTTCCCGTTTTCATTTAATAAACTTTTTAATTTTTGCAGGTAGCCGTGCAGGTCATGTACATGTTCCAGCACATGCCAGAGGGTAATGGCATCAAATTGTCCCGGGGCCAATTCATAAAATCCATCGATGTCCTGCAACTCCATTTGATAGGTTTGCCTGGCTACTCCCCTTGCCTGCTCATCAGGCTCCAGTGCGGTAACTGTCCAACCATTTTTTTTCATGTTATAGGCAAAAGTACCGGTGCCGCTTCCCAGGTCCAGTAATTGGCCTTTTTCTAAGCCGGTATACTTTGCCACCATTTTTCGCTTGCTGTTCATGGTTCGCGTGCGCACCCACTGGTATAAACGGTTGACAAGGCCACGGGAAGTATTGGTATGTGAAATATAATCTTCCGATTTATAATAAGGAGAGATCGAAGCTGCATCCGGAACATCCTGGGTGAACCGCAGTGTGCAGGATATGCATTCCAGTACGAAAAAGGTTTCGCCGCTAACACTATGATCTTTTACGGATAAAGCAGGAACAATAGCGGCTGAATCACAAGCCGGGCAGGTTTTATAATGAATCGGATTGGCCATAACCGTCAGCAAAGTAAAAGAAATTGACCAGATGAACTGATTAATCAGGATTGCTTTTATAAGTAGGGGTAGCTTCCCGCGGAACCAGTTTTTGGTTATTGCCAGAGGAGGAATGTTGTAATCCTTTTTGAGAAAAATACCAGCCCAGGAACATGATGACCACTACCGCTACTATAAGCGCCCAGGCCCACCAGTATTTTCTTTTAGTGGCCGGTTGATTGAAGTATTCCAGCATTTGGGCCGAGGTACGTTCATCTTCTCCCACCCTCACCGTATGCTCGGCTTTCTCGCGGATCACTTTTTCGGCTTTAACCGGTCCCCCGGTAATTTCCTTCTTCGAAGCTGGCTCAAACCTGATCTCCCCTCCCAGCCCGCTGCTTAATATCCCCATCCCATCCCAGTCAACACGATCCCCGTTGCGGATCATTTGTTTCAGTCCAAAAACAAAATCATTGAACCGGATCACAGCATCCCTTTCGGAGATCTGGAAAACGGCAGCCAGCCAGTTAAAAAGATGTTTTGAAGGATTCGCATCCGAAGGTTCCCAGGCTATACTGAATGATGGCGGGTGAATGATCCGGTTCGGGAAATCCGACACAGCAGGTTGTCTTTCCAAATGAAAAGTGCCAATACCGGGTAGCGGTAAATGCTTGTGACGGATAAAATATTGATAAAGCTCTTCGTACATCATCAGTTCTTTTGATCGAACGAAAATACGACTCCGCCTACAAAATTGAATCCGTAAACAGGGTATTGATTCCAGCGCTGGTATTCCTGGTTGGTAATATTATTGAACTGCGTCCAGAGATTGAGGTTTTTAGTGATCTTGAATTCCAGACCCGCATTGACATCAAAAGCACCCTTTAGCCTGGCATTATCGCCATCCGGCTTTCTGTACTGTGAGCCAGCCCAGCTAAACAGGTCGGCTTTGAGCCAGAGATCCTTGATCACCATCACCCGCATGGCAGCATTGAATTCCATGGGAGGAAGCCCCCAGGCTTTCTTTTGTTCCTTTAAACCGGTGTACTGGTTGAAAGCCCATGCCGTGGTGAGGGAAAATTTTTCCTGGACGGTATAACCCAACTGGCCACCGATATGCAGCACATTCAGCCGGGGTTCATTTACCACGATAAATGATTTTCCACCCAGCCCCGGGGTTGTATCATTGATAAAGAGTGGTTGGTTGGTGAGTTTGTTGAATCCAAGTTTGGCGCTATAGCTGAAGTGGTCGCCTACCGAACCTTTTATACCGGCAAACCTTTCTTCAATCCAGGTATTCTTAAAATCCGAAGGCATCCATAACCAGGGATTTTGGGAAGCCAGGTATTGATAAGTTGTTTTACGAATATAACCGGTCCATCCTGCATGCACAAAGAAACGCTGGTCATCCGTGCCCACTTCTGCCAGGATATTGGGGAACATTTTAAAGGTTTTATTATCCCAGGAAGGACGGATGCCGCCCTGGAGATTAACCCTTGGGGTTTTAAATAATACGGATGGTGAGATATACCAAATCGTGTTATTGAACGAGGATTTGTTTTTAGGCGTCAAGCGGGTAAGATCAAATGTTACTCCCAGGTTTACCGCAAAGGTTTTTCCCACGGTTTTTTCCAATGGGAGATTGACAACGGTATTGCTCTCGTTATTTTTCAGGTAATCAGTGAAAATATCAATCTTCACTTCCGGTGAATAAGTTAGACCGAAATCGGTTTTATTGATATTTCGCATGCCCACACGGGCTGCGATGGTCTGGAAATTCTGTTTCAATGAGTCCTGGTGAAATGAAAGTGTTTCGGGAACAAACCCATATTTATAGGTTTTATCCTGTTTCATTCCCAGGCTGGCGGTCCACTCATGGTTTCCTGCCGATTTATAAAATCCGCCCAGCTTAACCTGTGTATTGGTAAAATCCTGGAACTCTCGCTTACCGCTGGAAGATACATGCTTCGCAAAAATATTCAGTCCCGAAGTATTCCCGTCTCCAAAAGAAAAACCAGCCTGGATAAATGGTGTACGCAGACTTCCAAATCCGGCCTTGATATAACTGCTATTATCCCATTTACCGGCTGAATCGATGTTGAGCGCTAATGGTTTTAAGGTGCCGGGTTGAAATCCGAGCGCTAGGTTCTGGTTGGGTATATCATACTGAAGTCGGGGACGGGTAGTATCGGCAGTGGGTGGCGCTGCATTGAAATTAATTTTAGCCGCCTCCTTTAATACAGGCTTGAAAGAAGAACGGATATCGACAGATTTACCCCTGGTAGTATCGCGCTGGGAAAAACCGGTCAACCCTACGAACATTCCACAACCGACCAAGAAGAACTTGTATAGTGACTGATTCATCATAGTTTACTTTAGCTTAAGGTTCGATGCTTTTAATTATCCATTTACCTTGCTGGATTTACTTTCCTCGTCCATGACCTGGTTCAGCTTGCGCTGGGCCTCTCCTTTCAATTCACTGTTGATGCTGTTGTCTACAATGCTCTGGAATGTTGCCTTGGCATTGAAATAATCTTTTTGCCTGAAATAGATATCGCCCAGCAATATATAAGCCCTGGTTACCCAGAAATCATAAGAACCGGATTTATTGATGGTTTCAAAAGCCCCTTTCTCCGCATCTTGCATCTTACCAAGAGCAAACCAACTGTTGGCAATCTCGTACCGGGCCTCAGCTGCCAGGGCTGCTTTATTCAGGGTAACCACTGATTTATAATTGGCAATGGCAAGATCATACTGGCCTTCTACCTGGTACGATTTGGCAATAGCCATATTCGCGAGGGCTTTATCATCGGTACTGCTTCCTTTTTCATTGGTGAGTTCTTTGGCATTTTCCACCGCCTCCGTCCATTTCTGTAACTGGTACTGGCTGCGCAACAATCCCCTCATTGCCTCCAGCCGGTTTTCCTGGTTACCGGTTAATTGCTTTAACTGTCCATAATAATTTTCTGCCTTGTTATAATTCTTGACTTCAAAGAAATTAACCCGGGCAGCAGCCAGTATTGCTCTTTCGGCATAGGTATTCGGGGCATCAGCCGCCACGGCCTCATATCCCCGTAAAGCATTGTTCCAGTCTTTTTTGCTATTGTAAATTTCGGCGCTGTAAAAATCGGCATCCAGCGAATAAACGCCATCGGGGAAACGTTCCAGGTATTTGTTGAACCCAGTAAGTGCGGCATTGATATTACCATTCTGGTATTGTGTTTCTGCAGCGAAATAAGTTAAGGAATCCTCTGTATCCACGCTGATCGGGCGACCGGCCTGGCGCATGAAATCGGCATATTCGCCCGGCTTCCCATCCTCGACATAGATCGACTTGACATTATCCAGGGCATCCCCCGCTTCCGGCGAGTTGGGATACTGGTTGATAAGTGTTTTATACTGTTTCAGCGCTTCTGAGTTATTATTGAGATTATAATAAGCAATACCCAGTTTCAGGTAGGCCTGTGGTTTAAGGCTGTTATTCCCGTCTCCTTTCAGTACATTATTCAAAAAAGGAAGGGCTTCGCGGAATCTTTCATCCGCCATATAGGTATTGGCAACTTCCATATTTGCATCGGTAACCAGGGAAGAGGTCGGGAATTTCCTGTTCATGGTATTCAGCAGTGTAATTTTTTCGCTGGTGCTCCTGATACCGGCTATCATGGCATTCTGAAAAGTGGCATAATCTTCGGCCGGCCATGAAAACCTGATTACATTATCATACATAGTTTTCGCCCGGTTGTATTCTTTTTGCATAAAAAGAACATCAGCTGTACGGATATAGGCATCCTGTGTAAGCTCATTTGAATTAAGTGCGGGATTTTTCGCAAGGGGTTCAAAAAAACTCTGGGCTGCGGCATAATTTTCTTTGCGGAGGTAGGCATAACCCAGGTTATAACGAACATGATTGGGATTGGCATCCCCGCTGGCGGGAGAACCTGCACTTACATAGGCGTTATAATGTTTAATCGCATTGTCAAGATTATTATTGCGGTAAGCGATCTCTCCTTTCCAAAAATGGATCAGGGGCAACACCGGGGCATTGTTCGGATCTTTCAGTGCTTTATCCAGCAGGGCATCGGCCTCATCAAGCTGGCCATCGTTAATATATTCGGTAGCGCGGCCATAGAGGATCCGCGGGTACAATCTTTTTGCATTGGGGGTGGGATTGCTCATGTCCTCGAGCAGGGCCAGCGCATCCCTGTAATTATTGGTACTCGTGAGAACTGCCACCAGCAAGTCCTTTGCTTCCGTATTATAGTCAGAATTTGGATAATCATTCAAAAAAGCCCTGAGGCTGTTGAGTGATTCGTCCTGGTAACCTAATTCGTAAGAGAGTTTGGCGTATTGGAAGCGGGAAATTTCCTTTTGGGTTGGGTTACTGCTGTTCGATGCGCAAAAAAGAAAAGCATTGCGGGCATTGGACTTCTGCCCTGTTTTCAGGTATGCATCGCCCAGGAGATACATGGAATGCTGGCTAAGCGAATCATCCTTCCCGCTCAGTTGTTTGAAACCCTCGATCGCTTTGGTCAATTGGTTAGCCTGGTAATAGGAATACGATAATTCGTAAAGATCCTCCCGTCTCACTTTCTGCGACCGCCTCACATAATCCTCCAGGTAAGGCAGGGCCATTGCGTATTCCTTTCTTTCGAAATGGGCATGTCCGATCAGTTGTTTTAATTCGAGGTCATAATACTGCGTATTGGCACCTGATTTTAATTTGTTCTGTACATAAGCAATCGCCTCCTCTTTATTGCCCTGTATATAGTGTATCTGGGCAATATAGTAAGGGACTACGGTTGCATAGTCCTTTTCATTTTCTACGATCCTGAAACTGGCCAATGCATCGCTGTACTGGCGATCCCGGAAAGCGAGGAAACCATAATAATAGTTTGCATCCAGGTAATTCGGATCATCCTTAATAGTCCGGATTGTATTGAACAGCGGTTTGGCTTCATTAAAGCGCTGGAGGGTAAAATATGCGTAACCCTGGTGAAATTTCATATCCGCAATCTCGCGGTTACCCAGGTTCACAATATTGGTCTGTTCGTACTGGCGGGCGGCATTGGAAAAATCCTGCCGACGGTAATAATACTCCCCCAGGTGAAAGCTCATCATTTGTACCCTGGCTGTATTTTTTTCCAGGTCAATATAAGCCTGGGCCTGGTCTTCCGCCCGGCCTTCATTTTGCTTTAATGCACAAACAGTGGCATAATAGTTAACCTCCTGTACGGATATGGCTGTGTTTACCTTATCTGTTTCACGAAGGTCGTTCTGCAACTCTTTTAATAAAGGATAAGCCAGGCTATACTGCTCTTTCTGGAAATATTCTTTGGCTTCTTTGAATTTTGCCTGTGGATCGGAATAAAAGCGGGTAGATTGGGAATAGACCGACACGCTAAAAATAGCGGCCACTGCGAATACAAAATGATTCTTCATGAAGATTGTCCTTTAAACCGTTGGTGGATTAACGTTGCAAGATTCAAATTATTTCAAGTCAGACCAAACATCATTCCAAACAGGTGTGGATAAATGTCTATATTAAATTGATTTAACATTTTCTTCGGTGTAAGAAGATGTATTTACCCCCGGAGTTGTTAAATCATTTTGCTAATGAAGATTCAGGCAACATCACCTGAATCGCCAGCTTCAACACTTGCAGAAACCGGCAGTTCGTATTTTTTTTTGCTAATATTGCAGGCCAAATACCCAAAACCAATGAAAAAATTGTTCAGTTCGAAGTATTCTGACAATCTAATTTCTTTTGCATTGCTCTTACTTCGCCTGGGAATGGGCGGACTGATGATTCCTCATGGATTTCAAAAACTCACCAATTTTGCAGCTAAATCATCCAGTTTCGCTGATCCCTTCCATATTGGCCCTACTTTATCAATGGCGCTTGTGATCTTTGCAGAATTTTTTTGCGCGGTGTTTATCGTGGTGGGGTTGATGACCCGCCTGGCCTCAATTCCCCTTATTTTGGTCATGTCCGTTGCCCTTTTCCATGTACACCAGGGAAAAGTGTTCAGTGAAGGTGAAACGGCGACCTTGTTTCTTTCCGGATTCCTTGCCCTCTTAATTGCCGGACCGGGTAAGTTCAGTATGGACCGGCTGATCGGGAAATAATCAACCAAATGTTTACAAGCGAAACAACAATCAGGGTCCGCTATGCCGAAACCGACCAAATGGGCGTAGTTTACCACAGCAATTACTTTCCCTATTTCGAATCAGCCCGGGCTGAATCAATCCGGCAATTGGGTTTCACCTATGCCGATATGGAAAAAATGGGGGTGATCATGCCGGTAGTAGACGTACACTGCCGTTACCTGCGACCTGCAGTATACGATGACCTGCTGACGATCAAAACGACCCTGAAAGAACTTCCGATCCATCATAAGATAGAATTTCACCACGAAGTATTTAATGAAAAAAATGAATTGCTGGCCGTGGGCAAGCTCATCCTATATTTTATGGAAGCGAAGACCATGAAGCGTACCACAATGCCTCCCGCACTGATTGAAAAACTGGAACCCTATTTTAGCTAATTTTAATCCATGGAGCAATACCAGGAACCCTTACAAGACTCGTCGACCGGCGAATCCACCCAGCCAACAGAGGCCACTCTTGCCTACCCGCCTAAATTTGTTAAAAAAGAGCAACCTGCGAATATTTGGGTCCGGTCTATGATCAGTCTTGCTCTTTACCTGGTATTAGGCTATTATATCTTTCACAGTTTTACGATGCTCTTATTGATCACCGCTATCGTTGTTTTACATGAACTCGGGCATTTCTTCGCCATGAAGTTTTATCGCTATAATGACCTGGGTATTTTTTTTATTCCCCTGCTTGGCGCCTATGTATCAGGTACCAAACGGGAAGTTTCCCAAAAAGAATCTGCAGTCATTCTCCTGGCGGGGCCCTTACCGGGTGTGATCCTGGGAATAATTCTTTACCTGTTATGGCAACGCGATCCTGGTCTGTCACTGGCTGGCATTTCCTATTACCAGGTTTCCATGTTGCTGATCATCCTCAACCTGATCAATCTCCTGCCCGTATACCCGCTTGACGGGGGCCAGTTGCTCAACCGGGTATTTCTCGACGAAGAAGGATGGGTCAGTAAATTATTTGTTTTTCTTTCGGCAGCACTGATGGTGTGGGTGGCCTGGAAACTTGAGTTCTGGGTTTTGCTTGTATTTCCACTAATGATGCTCCTGCGCCTGCAGTCTGACTCAAAATTCACCGCTGTCGAGAAAAAGATTGAAGAGGAAGGAATCAATGCGGATACTTCATATGAAGATCTCCCGGATGCCGATTATTGGAAGATCAGGAATATCCTGGTCTATGAACACCCTGCATTCAGGGATATTCCCCCGTCTCCTCCTTATGAATACCATCCCAAGGAAGAAAAGATCATGACCACCATTCAAAGTCTCCTGCACCGGCACCTGATCCAGGATATGTCGCTGGCGGGGAAAATACTGGTATTGCTGATCTGTTTAGCAGCTTTTGCTGCTCCCTGGCTGATCAATATGGATATGAGTTTTTTCCGGCGATTCGGTTTATAATGCTGCAAAATTAGCTTCCTGGTTATACGTTCATCAAACACGGTTATAGTCGGCCCGCCAGTTCCGGATGGCCTGTTTGATTTGCCGGTTGGAAAGTTTTTCCTCTACGGCTCTTTTGCAGAGTGCGGGAAATTCCTCATCACCGGCAAAACGTAAGGCAATGATCTGACCCAACCGGAGGCGGTGATCCAGCCCTTTCCCGGTTAATACGAAATGCCGGAAATTTTCTTCGGCCTTTATCGCCCTGTCCTGCGCCCTTAAAGCAAATGCACGGGCATACCAATAAAGAATGGGTAATAATATGGCGATCACCAATAACGTTACCGCGCCATAATGGTCATGCACATCTGCGTGCAAGAGGTTCAGGATACTGCCCAACAAGATCAGCAACAGGATAAGTGGTACGATGAAATGCCACAAAGGAATATAACGGGCATGATGTTTAAAATCCTGGTTCGGCATAGCGGTCAATTTTAGTTTTAGAATCGGGTCGATAAACAACAGCCTCAAGATAATAAGAATACTTGAGTGGTGAGTGGTGAATGGGTACTGAAATGTAGGCAATTACCGTCGCTGAAACATCAACTCTGAACTTTCAACTCTGAACTGCCAACTCCGAACTACCAACTCCGAACTACCAACTCCGAACTACCAACTCTACTTCAGCATATCCAATACCTTATACATTTTATTCACCAGTTGGGAAGCTTTCCCATTGTAATTATTGACAAGAAAGGAGAAAATATACTCCTCCCCGTTTTTTGTTGTATGGTAACCGCAAAAACCTTTTACGTTATTGATGGTGCCGCTTTTCATGCGCATATTATTGTAATCGGGCAGGGAATTATAAAATCGCTGGAACCAATCCCGGCGCTTTGCATACATAAGGATTTCCACCTGTGCATGGGTGGTTACGCGGTTCAAGGGTGATAAACCGGAACCATCATAGATATTCAGTTCATCCCCATCCAGGCCTTTTTCCTTCCAGAAATTTTTCAGGATAACGATCCCACTATCAGTTAACCCGGATCCATTTGTTTGGTAGGAAAATGTCTTGACAAGGGCCTCGCCATAGAGATTAATACTTCTCTTGT
>DASUMO010000016.1:0-7231 GCA_036277695.1 Chitinophagaceae bacterium | reverse complement strand
TAACCATTCATCGAATTGGTTACATCATTTACGTTAAATGTGCTAGTCGTAGCGCCGCCAATAGGATTCCAGGTTGTTCCACTATTAGTACTTAATTCCCATTGATAAGTTAATCCTGTACCGCTAGCAATTACGCTAAAGGTAGCATCTGCGCCTTCGCATGCTGTGGCATTTACTGGCTGTGTAGTAATTATCGGTGCCGCAATTAGCCGAACATCATCAATTCGAATATTAGGCTCGGTTCCCCCATTCCCAGCTGTATTCGTAAATCTTATCCTCAAATTAGCAGTTGCCGGAATTACCCCTGATGCTATTCGATAGTGCCAAACAGCTGAACCATCAACATCAGGCAGTGGATCAAAACTTAAAGCAGTATAATTGATACCGTCAGAACTTACTTCAACGGTTAATTCTGATCCATTTGATTCTTCCTGATCTTTAAAAACACCAAAAGATAATTGAAGACTTAAATGACCCAAAGTGTTAATTCCAGAAATCTGAAAATTTTTGTCCGGGGACGAATTCTTTGCTAAAAAAACATTTGCACCTCCTGATGCATCTAAATACTTTCCAGAGGATGACTCTGTATTTCTAACGTCCCCTGTTCCGGACATAGTAAATCCTATATTACTAAACCCACCAGCAGTTTCATGATCGGAAATTGAAAGCGTTCCCCCAACCGAACCCATAGACTCAGTAAAAATTACATTGGCAGGGTATTGACATATGTACGTATATCCATTTTCTAAAATTGAGGAATGAGGTGAGCCAGATAATGGTGTAGCAATAACTTCTACATCAACTGTCCCAACGACTCCCGTAGGAACAATTATACTAGTTAGTAGACTATTCCCTGATCTCGTAGCAGAAACAGGAGAAGAAGATCCAAATTTGACCGTATAGGTGACAGGATTTGGGCCGGATCCAGCAGAAAAACCACTTCCATTAATTGAAACAATATTAGTGCCTGCAGTGGCACCTGATGATGGTGTTACATTCCCCGGCGCATGCGCATCAGTAAAAGTTGCTTGAGCTGTGTAACCTGATGTCAAACCAGTAGCGGTTAATAGAAAAGTCAAGCCGAAATGATAATCATTAAAAACGAACTGTTTATTATAAATATCTCCATTGGCATCAGCCGTATCGTAAAGATTGTGTCCATTTGGACAAAGTGTAGGCGTCTCGGTAATATTTAGTCTGACTATTTCACCCGGTAGCCAGCCCGAACCAGTTATAACTAATGTATCTCCCGGCTGGTAATCCGATTTATCCGTCATTACTGTCGCCTGCCCAAAAATAGCGCTGGTTACTACCAATGCAGCAATCATCATCAGCCCGCGGAAAACTGCCGGTAACAGTCGCAATCTTTTGAAAAAATAATAACTGATTGGAAAGGGGAATAGCCCGGCAATGCCGCGGCTGATCTGGGGAAACAGTCCTGTTCTCATACCGGTTGCTTGTGGTTGTGTTTAATGGTAAATGGTCATCCCGCTGTTACGCCCAGCAGGATCGTAATCATCATGAATGCCCAGCAATACTATTGCCTGTCCATAAAACTTATAACATGGATGATCGTTCGAAGGAAGGAGGATTCGGTAGAAGACTATGCGGGTGGTGCACAGGACTACGAATGTAAAGGGGTTTTCGTTAATTTCCTAAGGTCTCGTAGATTTACGGGCACCGATTTTTCCACCGCCAAGCCCGGTATCATTTGCCTTCATCAACCCATGGCTTATTTGCGAAACAGGGATTAGCTATATTTACGAAAGCCCCAAAGCTCCCACCATGTCCAGGAAAAAACAACGAAAACCCGCTGCGCAAAACCGGCAGGCAGATCCGGTCCGCCCAAATAAAGAAAAACCTTTCCCTGCACAGGCACCATCGCCCATGACCCATTGGATGATGGTAGCGGCCGCACTGATTCCCTTTATCCTTTCCCTGGACACCATGGATTCCAACCTGGTCCCCCGCTATCTTTTTTTCGGCATTTTCATCCTGGTCTTCCTGGTCTTTTTTTATGTATTGCGAAAACAGGTATTACCGGTTATCTCTTTCCCGGTCAAACTTTTATTGATACTGGGCGCCGCCTTTACCGCCTGGAGCATGATCGTCGCTGCCACTGCGATAAACCCGGCGGAAACCATTTACGAGATCAGCCGCTATGCCCTGAATCTTATTTTCCTTTTCCTGGTCATGGTCATGATCATGCGGGAAGAGGGAAGGGTCTTGTTATTATGCAAAACCATCGTGATCGTGGCGATCCTGCAAAGCCTGGTAGGCATCCTGCAATACTATGACCTGGCATTTGCCAGCCTGCCGGGAAATTTCAAACCCTATGGCCTGGCAGCCAACCGCAACCTCTTTGGCTCGTTCCAAACTGTTTTGCTTCCCTTTGTACTGTTTTCGTTTTACAAATCCGGGCGGGCCTGGAAAATATCCAGTGCCTTAGCATTCGTTTTACTGGCCATTGCGCTGCTCCTTTCCCAAACCCGTTCGGCCTGGCTGGCAGCATTGGCCATTATTCTTGTTTCATTTTTGCTTGTATTTATTTTCTCTCCTGCCAACCGGAAAAAATGGAGCCTTGCATCAATCGCAGCCCTGAGCCTTTTTTTTCTCATCGGCCTCCTGATGGTAGGCAGTGACCGGAATGGAGAATTATCCCAATCAATCAGGGAAAGGGCCGGCAGTTTAACCGGCAGTAATGCCGGCAGTTCTATTGCAACAGGCAATATCCGGGAACGATTCAGGATCTGGGGTAAAACAGTTGAATTGATAAAAAACAAACCCCTGAGCGGTGTGGGCCAGGGAAACTGGAAAATCGCCATTCCAGCATATGGCACAGAAGGATTAGTATGGGCCCAGGGTAATTATGTGCCGGACCGGGCGCATAATATATATTTACAGGTTGCTGCTGAAACAGGCATACCGGGCGCCCTTTTTTACTTTGCGGGCTGGCTCATCATTGCCTTTATGGGTTTAGGAGTGGTGAGAGGGCCGGGGCCAGAAGAAAGGCGGATCCTGGTGATATTCATGCTGGCCGGCCTGGCAGGTTTTGCCATCGATGCTTTTTTCAGTTTCCCAACGGAAAGGATTGAACATAGCGTTTATATGCTGCTCATGTGCGGGATCATTGCCGGCGCATATCAAAACAGCCGCAGGGAAGGAAAGGAAACAGGAACCTTTTCATTTTCCACCGGGGTGATAGCAGTCGCATTAGCAATTACAGCTTTCAATATTTTCATGGCTATTAAAAAATACAATTTTGAAACCCATGCCGTTAAAGCAAAAAACTTTGAAAATAGCGGCGCTTATGATGCTGTGATCAGCGAAGTGGAAGCAGGTAAAACTGCTTTAGTTACATTGGATCCAAATGGCAGTCCCCTGGAAATGATGAGCGGATCAGCTTATAAGGAATTAAAAGATCCCGGCAAGGCCCTGGAAGAGCTGGCCCTTGCAAAAAAATACAATCCCAATAGTTCAAGGATCCACAACAATATCGGGACAGTTTATACCGATATGAATGATTTCCACAAGGCCATCCCGGCATATGAGAAGGCCTTGACCCTTACCCCGGGTTATGAAATCATATATAAAAATCTTGCCGTGAATTATTTCCAGGTAGGGAATGATTCCGGTTGTATCGCCTCCCTGAAAAAAGTGAACCTGGCAAATGATGAATACCTGGCAGGTCTTTTACAGGAAGCCGAAAGAAGACAGGCCGCAAAAAAACCGCGATAAGAATGATCCTGGTTTGACCCGCCACGCTTGTCGTTCGCCTATGATCGATAATATTCAGCAGTAAGATTGACTTTATCCATCCCGGCATGTTATTTTCAGGTAGCAAGTTCAAACAATCGATTGAAAATGGCATTGGTCGAATTTAAAGCCAAGGGTTTGTATTGTCCTCCCGGCAATTTTTATATTGACCCCTGGCAACCCGTATCCAAAGCAATCATCACCCATGCCCATAGCGATCATGCCCGGCCCGGTCATGGCCATTATCTCTGTCACCCGGATACCCTACCCCTGCTGCAGTTAAGGTTGGGACCGCTAAACGCCCAGTCCCTTCCCTGGCAGGAAACCATACAGATAAACGGGGTAAAAATTTCGCTGCATCCCGCCGGTCATATTATTGGTAGTTCACAAGTAAAACTGGAATACCAGGGCGAGACCTGGGTATTCAGCGGAGATTATAAAACCGAAGATGATGGCATTAGTGGCCGCTTTGAACCCCTGCCCTGCCATGTATTTATTTCCGAATCCACTTTTGGCCTTCCAATCTATAACTGGAAAAGCCAGCCTGAAATTTTTGCCGAAATACAACAATGGATCAGCAATAGCCAGGCAGCAGGTAAAACACCTATTCTCATTGGTTATAGCCTGGGAAAAGCGCAAAGGCTTTTATCCTGTGTATCCGGGATCACCAATAATATCTATGTGCATGGAGCCATCTGGAATGTTCAGGAAACCCTGAGGGCTGCGGGTCATCATTTTCCGGCAATTAAAAAAGTTGAACCCGGTTTACCTGCCTCCGTCTATAAAGATGCCGTTATACTGGCGCCGCCAAGCGCCGATGGCTCGGCCTGGATGAAAAAGTTTGCGCCCTATAGTGTTGGCATTTGCAGTGGCTGGATGCAGGTAAGGGGAAACCAGCGGCGCCGCAATGCCGATGCGGGATTTGCACTCAGTGACCATGCCGACTGGAATGGTTTATTACAGGCGGTCAAAGCTACGGGTGCGCAAAAAGTTTTTGTCACCCATGGTTTTCAATCGGTATTCAGCCGCTGGCTGCAGGAGAATGGTATTGATGCGGCCGAAGTAAAAACAGCCTATGGCGGTGAAGAAGAAGAACAGGAAAAACCCTCGACCAGCCCAGAACAGGAAGAAGAAATCAATAAACCCAGTCCATCATGAAAGCGTTTGCGGAACTGGTAAGCGAATTGAGTGGAAGCACAAAGACCAATGAGAAACTGGCTGCACTGGCGCAATATTTTTCCTGCGCACCGGCGGAAGACAAGGTCTGGATGATCGCCCTCTTCAGTGGTCGCCGGCCCAAACGCATTATCAGTTCCGCTAATTTAAAACAATGGTGCCTGGATATAACAGGTCTGCCCTCCTGGTTATTTGATGAATGTTATCATACCGTGGGCGACCTGGCCGAGACCATTGCCCTCTTGCTACCATCACCCCCAAGGGTTAACCTGGATGAACAGGGTCTCTCTTATTATATCAATACCCTGGCCGGCCTGGAAAAAGCGGGTGAAACGGAAAAGAAAAATTTTATCACCGGCAGCTGGATGGAAATGGACCGCGATGAAAAATTTGTTTTCAATAAACTGCTCACGGGAAATTTCCGGATCGGCGTATCACAGAAAATGATGGTGAATGCGCTGGCGCAAACCGTAAAGCTTGAACCCAGCGTGATCGCTCATCGCATCGCGGGCAAATGGGATCCGGCAATAACCAGTTTCCACGAGCTGCTGAGTGAAGAGGGAACGGCCGGCGATATTTCAAAACCCTATCCCTTTTATTTAGCTTATGCTCTGGATGAGGAAATTGAAAAACTGGGACCCGAAGAAGAATGGCAGGCAGAATGGAAATGGGATGGAATCAGGGGGCAATTGGTAAAAAGGGAAAAAGAATTATTTGCCTGGAGCCGGGGCGAAGAACTGATGACCGATAAATTCCCGGAATATCATGTATTGAAAGAACTGATTCCTGATGGTTCAGTGCTGGATGGTGAAATACTTCCTTATGAATGGAGTATCAACGCCAGGGAAAATGAACCGAATGCTCCCCTGCCCTTCTCTATTTTACAAACCCGGATCGGCCGCAAGCAGGTCAACAAAAAACATTTGCTGGAAGCACCGGTTGCCTTTTTTGCCTATGACCTGCTCGAACACCGCGGACTTGATATCCGCGAAACGCCCTTAACCGAACGAAGAATTTTACTTGAAGAATTGGTGCAATCGGTGGATCATCCTGTTTTATTATTATCACCGCAAATTGAATTTTCCTCCTGGCAGCAACTGGCCGCGATCCGTGAAGGTTCGCGTGACCGTGGCGCGGAAGGATTAATGCTCAAGCGAAAATCATCAGCCTACCAGGTTGGCCGCAAAACAGGTGACTGGTGGAAATGGAAGATCGATCCGCTGGTGATCGATGCCGTCATGATCTATGCACAAAAAGGACATGGCCGCCGGAGTAATTTGTATACTGATTATACATTCGCCGTAAAGGACGGTGACAGGCTGGTGAGTTTTGCCAAAGCTTATTCGGGGCTTACAGACCAGGAATTCGGGCAGGTGGATGCATTTGTAAAAAAGAACTCCCTGGAAAAATTCGGGCCCGTGCGAACCGTAAAACCCGAGCTGGTATTCGAGATCGCCTTTGAAGGCATTGCTGCGAGCAACCGTCACAAATCCGGTGTAGCTTTGCGCTTTCCCCGAATCAACCGCTGGCGCAAGGATAAAAAACCGGGGGAGATCAATACACTGGAAGATTTGAAAAAAATGCTGGAGAGGTATGGCAAATGAATTTGAAAAGCAGTAATGGATATGTGATCATCCGGGATTGGCTGGCGGAGCAGGGCCGTAAACCTTTTGCTTTCCAGGAAGAATGCTGGCAACAACTTGCCCAGGGTAAAAGCGGGTTGGTGAATGCACCTACGGGTTGTGGTAAAACATTTTCTGTTTTCCTCGGCGCTCTGATTGATTTTATCAATCATCATCCAAATGATTATAAGAAAAAAGGCAAGAACGGTTTGCAATTATTATGGATCACCCCGCTGCGGGCCCTGGCCAAGGATATAGGCCGGGCCATGGAAGAAGTGATCACGGAACTGGGGATGAACTGGAAAATCGGCATCCGCAATGGCGATACCGATAGCAGCGAAAGGGCCCGGCAAAAAAAACAAATGCCGGAAGTATTGATCATTACACCAGAAAGCCTGCATCTTTTACTGGCGCAGAAAGATTACCCCTCCCTTTTCACTACGCTTAAAATCATCGCGGTTGATGAATGGCATGAGTTACTTGGCAGTAAACGGGGGGTGCAAGTAGAATTGGCTGTTAGCCGGATTGTTGGCTTAGCCATGAATAACAAAAATAGCTCGCAGCTCGCAGCTCACAGCTCACAGCTTTCCATCTGGGGCATCTCCGCCACCATCGGCAACCTCGAAGAAGCAAAAGAGGTATTGCTTTCCACCCTAAAAAGATTTTCAAATTCCTAC
>DASUMO010000015.1:0-2479 GCA_036277695.1 Chitinophagaceae bacterium | reverse complement strand
AAGATAAAGACCCCCACCTTATTTATGACAGGTGAAAAAGATTTCAACGTTCCGGCTATTGGCAGCGAACAAATGTACCAGGCCCTTCGGTCAAATGGTACCCCAACAGGATTGATTGTATACCCGGGTCAATACCATGGTATCATGCTACCCAGTTTCCAGCGTGACCGGCTGGAACGTTATATAGATTGGTTTGATAAATACCTGAAGAAAAAACCGTTCTGATCTTGGAACAGTAAAATAGTTTAGAAACAAAAAACCGGTTAGACAACCGGTTTTTTTTAAACTAAACCCAACATTGAAAACTCATACAATGCAATTCCAGCCATACTGGTCTCTTTCCTTTCCGAGACGAATGCTTTCCAGTTTTGTTTTTAATTGCTGATGCAGGCTTTCATGGCTATACTGGGGTAAATGAAAATCGACCCCATTGATATGAATCGTTTGAATCGGTGCTACCACTGCCGCAGTCCCCGCACCAAAAGCTTCGGTGATGCGGTTTTCCCTGAAGGCAATTTCCAGCTCTCTTACCGATACAGCTCTTTCTTCGATGGATATTCCCAGGTCTGAGGCAAGTATCAATAATGATTCCCGGGTTATTCCATCCAGGATCGAATCGGACAGGGGTGGTGTGACCAATACATCGTCTATTACAAACATGGCATTCATCATTCCCGATTCTTCGATCATCGGGTCTTCCTGTCCATTGGTCCATAAAACCTGGTCATAACCTTTTAAACGTGCGTTTTGTGTAGGAAGAAAAGCACCGCCATAGTTTCCCCCGCATTTTGCAAAACCTGTTCCGCCCTTAGCCGCCCGGGTATATTCGGTTTCCACTTTTACCCGGATAGGCTGCGCATAAAGTTCGGGCACCGGCCCGGTGAATACAATAAAGCGATATTGATCGGATACCTTTATTCCGAAACGGGCTTCACTGGCATAAATAAAAGGCCGCAGGTATAATGCAGTACCAGGTTGAGAAGGGATCCAGCTGCGATCGGTTTCTACGAGTTTTAGCAAACCTTCCACAAATATTTCTTTAGGTGGAACGGCCATACACATCCGGTCAAGTGAACGGGTAAAGCGTTCATAATGCCTTTCGATCCTGAATATATTGATACGGCCGTCTGCCATACGGAAGGCTTTCATCCCTTCGAATACGGTTTGCCCATAATGCAGAGCCAGGGTAGCCGGGCTTAATGAAAGGTTGGTAAACGGCACTACCTGGGCAGCCTGCCATTCCTGGTCATAGTAATCGCAGACCAGCATATGATCCGAGATATACTTCCCGAATTCAAGCTCATTAAAATTGACTTCCGCAATTCTCGAGTGTTTGGTTTTCCTGACAAGGATGTCTGAAACTAATTCCATATTGGTTGATTTAAGGTTTAAAAACAAAGTGGCCGGCTGCTCAGTGTTTTTGTAAATTCTGACCGGGTCAATAATTCCTCCAACGAAAGACTCATTACATGGTACTCAAAGGTCTGGGTGCCTATCGTAAAAAAATGTTGCCCAATTTTTTTAAAACCATGCTCTTCATAGAGACGGATGGCTTTCACATTGCTGATATGCGTATCCAGCCAGATATAATCAGGCTTAGCCTGCGCACCCAGCGCCATGATCTCTTTCAGCATAGCTCTCCCCCCGCCTTTTCCCCGGTATTCGGGTAGTACATATAATTTTTGCAGCTCCATTTGGGCAATAGATTCTATCTGGTCATGCAGCGAATGCTTTTTCAGCTTGGCAAAACCTATGGGTTCCCCATCCTGCCAGGCAAGCAGGTAGATATTGTTTTCCTTACGGATACTTTTCGCCAGTTTGACCGGCTCGTATGTCCTTTCCAGGTATTCAAACAATTCTTCCCGGCTGTGGAACAGGTGTTCAAAGGCATTCCGGAATGATTTTTTCCCGATCGTTGCAATTGTTGCCGCATGAGAGGCATCGGCTCGTATGACTGTGGTGATCATAAATTTATTTGTTTTGGATCTTGATTAATTTGTCAGGCTGGAATGGTACGGTCCACTTCAACCAGGATCTCCATTTTTATATTAGCTCTTTTATACACATCATTTTCTACGGGAATATGGCGGAATCCCATCTTTTCATAAAGCCGGATCGCGGCTGCATTTTTCGTATTCGAATAAAGAATTACCTTATCGGCACCGAGATCACGCGCTTTTTGTAAACTGGCATAACTGATCGCCTCCGCGATTCCTTTTCTGCGGAAGGCAGGATCAACTGCCATCTTGGTAAACTCGTAGGTTTTATCATCCACTTTCCGCAATCCCACGGTGCCGGCAACCACACCTTCGTATTCCGCCATCAGGATTGCGCCACCGGTTTCAATTATCGCCTTATCGGGGTTGGTGAGCACCCATTCATCCACGGGTTCCATTTCGAATAGTTCCTCGATCCAGGCGCGGTTGAATTTTTCAAAAAAAGGCTGGTGTTCCGGCAGGTAATCAATAATGGTAACTGC
>DASUMO010000014.1:0-2584 GCA_036277695.1 Chitinophagaceae bacterium | reverse complement strand
GATAAAACAGTTTTTAATGAATACGCTGAGCTATGTCGCTCAAGAAATCTGCGAACACAACTTAAAAATGCAAATGATGCGCTGTCTTTAGCAACTGAAATAATAGCGCAACTGACAAAGCAATATCATCTGAAATAAAATTTATGGAAGTACGCCACCCTCACATCTCGCCTCAGGCGAAACAGATACTTCAGGAAAAAAATGCTTGCCTATCGGCAGACAGGGACTCACTATTTCTGGGAAACCGCGGGCTGGATAAACCACCTATTGGAATTCGAACCCGGAATAATGTATTTTTAATCTAAACCGGGGAGGAGCCATGCGCCTCCTCTGGCAAAACAAGTGCATGGTCCAAATTTCAAAACACACCTGAACCCTTAAATGAAATCTAATCCATGCGGGCAGGAAACTATAATTTTTACCACAACCTGGGTTATTGGTTTATTTTTTCCATTGTATTAATTGTCGGAGGGTTCTTTCAAACTTATTTTTCTGTATTTACCCAACTTAAAAATCCGGTTATCCATACGCATTTTGCCCTCATGGTACTATGGGTATCCCTTTTTATAATCCAGCCCTTCCTGGTAAAATATAAAAAAACGAGTCTTCACCGACGCATCGGCCGGGTAAGCTATATACTGATGCCGCTGGTAGCCTTATCAGCTTTTCTCATGATGCGACATGGTTATTTTACGTTCACAGCTTACCTGGAACAGCAAAATCTGAATGGTCTCGCAACATACAGTTCCGCTGAAATATTGCATGAAGCGGCCCGTAATAATGCCCTGCCTTTCGTTTATTGGTTTTGGTTATTATTGTTTTATTCGCTGGCTATAATTCACCGGCGCCGTTCATCCATACATGCCCGGTACATGCTGGCCACCGGCCTCACCATACTCGGGCCTACGGTTGACCGGATCCTGTTTTTCATTTTCAAAATGAAAGCCCTTCCTTTTAATATCCCCCTTGAATCCTTTGCTTTTATACTGGCTGACAGTATCCTGTTGATATTACTATGGCAGGATATCCGCCACAAGCGAAACCTGAAACCACTTTTAACCAGCCTGGCGGGTTATGGTATTGTGCAGATCCTTTACTTTCGCTGCCGGGACAGTATGCTATGGGAAGGATTTATGACCTGGATGATGCGGGGTTAAAGAAACAACTATCACCTTGAATTTGCAAATCGCAACCTTACGCATGAGAAAATTAATAATAAACTCCGCAACACTATTAAGCCTGCTGTTGTGTACCGGGATAACTACAATATGCGGTCAACAAAAATTATTTTTTCATGATAATGAAAAGATATTTACGGCAACCGAAATTAAACAGGTGGATAGTGTATTGCGTAATTACCATCAAAAAACCGGCAATCATGTGCTGGTGCTGACCACAGACACCCTGGATGGCCTGGGTCCTGAAGAATATGCAATCCGCTTTGCCCGCCAGCAACCTCTCAGTAATACCCAAAACCAGAAAGGCTTTATTTTCCTGATGAGCCGGAAAAATCAACTCCTCTACCTGGTAGCCAGCGACCCGCTCAAGGCTTTGGTAAGCCGTGAAAAATTAATGGAGATCATCAATGAGGGAATCCCGGCTTTAAAAGAAAAACGAACCGCTGAAGGATTGGTACAGATCTGTAAAAAAGCAATGGAGTGTTTGAACAAGCTGTGAACAGTGGGCTTTGAGCTATGAGCTATGAACATGAATAAAGAATTTTGAACGAATATCAAATCAACAGCCTACAACCCATGGAAGTCCACCATCATAGTCACAGCGCCCGGAAGAAATGGTCCCACTATTTCTGGGAATTTCTGATGCTATTCCTGGCAGTTACCCTGGGGTTTTTTGTAGAAAACCGCAGGGAACACTATATCGAAGACCAACGTGCAAAAAAATATGCCCAAATGCTGGTGGATGACCTGATGTTTGACAGGGAAGAACTAAGCAGGGCTGAACGGATATTGAATAAAATTATTACCGCAGGTGATAGCCTGGCGGCGCTATTGACGGAAGGAAATCCGGAAAATATTCACAATGGCAAACTATACTATTATGAATACTGGTCGGGATGGCGATGGAGTATCATATCAAGGGATGCGACGCTGCAACAACTCAAAAATTCCGGCGCACTGCGGTATTTCGGTGATACTTCGCTAATCCGGAAAATCCTGGGATATGAGGAAACTATACGGGTCATTACCATGTTGCAGAATAAATATGAACCGGAAAAAATACAGAACTGGAACCTGGTGCAAAAAGTCTTTGACCAGGGTTATTTTACTATCCTGGACGCCATTGCACCCAGGGATTCGACAACAAGGCATTTTGAACAGAATGATGAGAAACTCAATCATTTCCTCAATAGCGACTACCCTTTATATAGTTACGATAAAACAACCTTGCGGGAATTGCGAAACTGGGCGCTGAATTCATCGAGGAATTACAGGATCATTGTCCATGATCTTTACGCCGCCAATGAAAAGGCCCGCCTGGCAATCGAAGCTTTAAAAAAGGAATATCACCTGGATTAGGAAGGCTATGAGCTGTGCTTGCCCATCGAAGTTTTCGCATAGGCAGG
>DASUMO010000013.1:0-2976 GCA_036277695.1 Chitinophagaceae bacterium | reverse complement strand
TTCGATTTCAAGTTGCCTGATCTGGCGTTCCAGTGTATCGAGTTCTTCCGGCATTGAATTCATCTCCAGCCTGAGTTTGGCGGCACTTTCATCAATCAGGTCAATAGCCTTATCGGGCAGGAAGCGGTCCGTAATATAGCGGGACGATAATTCAACCGCAGCAATGATCGCTTCATCCTTGATCCTTACATGGTGGTGGGTCTCATACCGGTCTTTTAGTCCACGCAGGATGGAAATCGCATCTTCCACATTTGGCTCATCGACCATCACTCGCTGGAAACGCCTTTCGAGTGCCTTATCTTTTTCAAAAAATTTCTGGTATTCATTCAGGGTGGTAGCACCAACCGCACGCAGATCACCCTTGGCCAATGCTGGTTTAAGAATATTGGCAGCATCCATAGCTCCTTCACCGCCACCTGCACCTACCAGGGTATGAATTTCATCAATAAATAAAATAATTTCCCCATCGCTGCTGCTGACCTCTTTAACCACGGCCTTCAATCGCTCTTCAAACTCACCTTTATATTTTGCACCTGCGATCAGCAATCCCATATCCAATGCGTAAATGATCTTTGACTTCAGGTTTTCAGGCACATCCCCGTTTACGATACGATGGGCAATACCTTCAGCGATCGCTGTTTTACCTACACCGGGTTCACCCACCAGGATCGGGTTATTCTTTGTCCGGCGGGAAAGGATATGCAGTGTGCGGCGGATCTCTTCATCTCGTCCAATAACAGGATCCAGTTTTCCCTGTCTTGCCAGTTCATTCAGGTTCTTGGCATATTTATTCAGCGCATTGAATTCCTGTGATTGGGTTTGCGAAGTAACCGTCTCCCCTTTTCGAAGTTCTTTGATTGCAGCAACCAGTCCTTTTTCTGTTAACCCGGCATCCTTCAGCAACTTTGCAACGGCATCATTGCCCTGTACGATTGCCATCAGGATATGCTCGGGGGTAACAAACTCATCGTTAAATTGCTTCAGAGAGGCACCTGCTCTTAATACCACGTTATTTGCATCGCGGCTGATGGATTGAGCCGGGTCACCCGAAGTTTTGGGTAATTTGGCGATCAGTTCATCCAACTTTGACTCCACCAGGTTCACTGTTACATTGTTTTTCTTCATCAGGTATTCAATCGGGGAGTCTTCCTGGTCGAGCAACGCCTTTAATATATGTTCCGTCTCAATGTTCGGGCTTTGCGCATTGAACGCAACTTGCTGTGCCTGCTGAAAGGCCTCAGCTGCTTTTATGGTAAAATTTCCTAAGTTCATCGATAAATAATTTGTTTATGAATGAGCCATCAACCCTGTTATCGTTACAGACCCTGGCCAGTTCAATTGAAATCCTATAATTTTAAACCCTATCATCAAATCATAATCCAAGCCATAAATCCCGTAACTATGTCATATAAAAGGAGTTCTACCTGCACCAACGTCATAGCCGGCCTGGTTTTCCTGCTATTCTTACAGCCGGCAACAGCCCAGTTTCACTGGACC
Source organism: Chitinophagaceae bacterium (assembly GCA_036277695.1). Taxonomy (GTDB): domain Bacteria; phylum Bacteroidota; class Bacteroidia; order Chitinophagales; family Chitinophagaceae; genus CADEDV01. The sequence continues at coordinate 1,479 of DASUMO010000013.1, read as the reverse complement.
AAACTGGACCAGGAATTAGAGTCAAAAAAGCAACTATTGGGCAATAACCTGGTTGCGCTGGTTTGGAAAGACTCACTTATTTATAAAAAAGAACTGGGAGATTTTAACAGCAAAACCCAGGCCCCAATCGCCAGTTGCAGCAAATGGCTGACTGCTGCACTGGTCATGCAATTTGTGGACGAAGGCAAACTTGCACTCGACGATAAGATCACGAAATGGATACCTGAATTTGAAAAATATTTCAAAGGCTATATAACCGTGCGTCATTGCCTGAGCCATATGACCGGTATCAGTGATGAGGGCGGTTTTTTTAAAAGAATGCTGCAGCGAAGAAAATTTGCTTCGCTGGAAGAAGAAGTGAATAGTTTTGCAGCCCGGGAGATAAGGGCCAATGCCGGCACCGACTTTTGGTATGGGAATATCGGGCTCAATATTGCCGGGCGTATCCTGGAAGTGATCAGCAAAAAGAAATTCGATATGCTGATCAAACAAAAATTGTTGAACCCCCTTGGTATGCGAAAAACCAGCTTTTCAACGTTGGATGGAACAGCACCCAATCCCTCCGGCGGGGCTGTATCAACCGCCGATGATTATATGAGGTTCCTGGTGATGTTACTGAATAAAGGAACTTATAACGGTGTCAGGATCCTTAGCGAGGAATCGGTGAATCAGCTTTTACAGACCCAAACCAGGCCGGAACTGATACGTTATGCGCCAAAATCAGCCGAAGGCTATGGCTATGCGTTAGGTAGCTGGGTAATTGAAAAAGATGAAAGTGGAAAAGCAACTGCGGCAGCCAGCCCGGGCCTGTTCGGCACCTGGCCCATGATCGATTATTGCCGCGGTTATGCCTATCTCATTTTTGTGAAAAACCTCCTGGGCGAAGAAAGGGCCAATGCACATGAAGGTTTAAAAAAACAAGTGGATGAGCAAATCAGGAATCAATGCAGGTAAATCAAAATGCTTTACACTCCTTTTAGTTTTTTACCAACACCAACCGGTTCCGGTCGGCCTTATAAACCGCTTCATAAAATTTTACCAGCTCCCCATAATCGCTGGCCGGGTAACGACCGCTATAATGTTCATAGCTCCGGTAATAAGTAAGTTTATCTTCCCTTAGACTGACCCTTGCTGAGTATTTCCCGAATTTGCTATTGATACTAACATCCTGCGGTAAAGATTCAGGTGTATAACCCGCAGGGATCCTGATCTCTGCTGTATCAATATCTTTGAACTCAAAACCTAGTACAAGGTCATACTTGCGTACATCTTCTGCCTTAAGTTTCCGGTGGGTACGGGTTACCATATTGGGAACTACGAAAAATCGTTTGCCGCTCACTGTTGCATAATGATCGGCCACCAGGTCCAGGGTTTCATTGATGACCGGGATTGATTTTTTTTCCTGCCGGTAATTATAGCTTTTTACGTCATATGTCGCGAGTTCGATATCTTCCTTCAGGAACTCCATAAGCTTATCTT
>DASUMO010000012.1:0-17740 GCA_036277695.1 Chitinophagaceae bacterium | reverse complement strand
CTATGGCTGAAACAATCCGCGAGAATGAAAAAAAGATCAGCTTTCATGGTAAACGGGCCGATGCGATTGTGAAGAGTATGTTACAGCATTCGCGCAACAGCAGCGGGCAGAAAGAACTAACCGATATCAATGTCCTGGCCGATGAATGCCTGCGCCTGAGTTATCATGGAATCCGGGCCAAAGACAAATCCTTTAATAGTGCTACCCAAACCGAATTTGACAGTAAAATACCACTGGTCCCGGTGGTTCCGCAGGAAATCGGTCGTGTGTTACTGAACCTGCTTACCAATGCTTTTTATTCGGTCATGCAAAAGAAAAAACAATTGGGCAATGATTATGAACCAATGGTTGTGTTAAAAACATCCCTTCAAGCTTCGCCGTCAGGCAAGGCAGGAGGGATAATAGTTTCGGTTTGGGATAACGGTAAAGGGATCCCGCAAAATGTAATCGATAAGATTTTTCAGCCTTTCTTTACCACCAAGCCCACCGGCGAGGGTACAGGGCTGGGCCTTAGCATGAGTTATGACATCGTGACCAAGGCTCATGGAGGCGAATTCAGGGTGAAATCTTCAGAAAGCGAATGGGCAGAATTCACCATCATTTTACCTATATAAATCTTAAATTCAGTTTATGAAGATATTAGTAGTCGACGACGAAAAAGATGTACAGGTCCTGTTCGAACAGCGTTTCCGGCGGGAGATCCGAAACGGGGAAATCAATTTTGTTTTTGCATTCTCGGGCGAGGACGCTCTGGTTTACCTGAACGATCACCACCACGAAGCGGTGCTCATATTGTCCGACATCAATATGCCCGGCATGAGCGGCCTGGAATTATTACAACGCATCAAGGAAAAATACCTGACGCCTCCGCCAGTTGTCATGATGATCACCGCTTATGGTGACGCGGAAAATTTTTCCAGCGCCATGAAACTTGGGGCGGATGATTTCCTGACCAAACCACTGGATTTTTCGGTACTGAAAGACAAACTTAAAGCTATCCAGCCATGAGTAAGATACTAGTTGTTGATGATGAAGCGGACCTCGAAATGCTGATCAAACAAAAGTTCAGGCAAAAGATCCGTGAAAATAAATATGAATTCATATTTGCCGCCAATGGGTTCAAGGCCCTGGAACAGCTGGAACAGCATCATGACGTGGAGGTAGTGCTCAGTGATATCAATATGCCCGAAATGGATGGCCTTACACTATTGTCAAAATTAGGTGAACAGAACAGCCTGCTCAAGTCCATTATCGTTTCGGCCTATGGGGATATGGACAATATCCGTACAGCGATGAACAGGGGAGCTTTCGATTTCATTACCAAACCTGTCAATTTCGAAGACCTGGAACTGACAATGGAGAAAACCATTCGTCATGTATGCCAGCTCAAGGAGACCATGAAGGCGATCAAGGAAAACAATATCCTGAAAATGTACGTGGATGAAACCGTCCTCAATTTTATGGGCAGCCGGGAATTTGAATCTTCTCTGACAGCGAATGAAACGGTGGAGGGGACCGTGGCGTTTATTGATATCTGCAGCTTTACCACCATCAGTGAGAATGAGCCGCCGGATACCGTCGTGCGTCTGCTGAATAGTTATTTTGAAGTTATGGTCAAAGAGATCATTGCCCAGGGAGGGTTGATCGATAAATTCATCGGGGACGCGGTGATGGCGGTTTTCCGGGGTGATTTTCATTTAGACAGGGCCCTGGATGCCTGCCTTTCTGTACGCAGAAAGATTGAGGAATTGCCCAAAGAAAGTGGTACGGTTCCTTTTTCACCCAAAGTATCAATTGGCATTAATTGCGGGGAAATGATCTCCGGTAATATTGGGTCCTCGACCCTTCGCCGTCTCGATTATACAGTCATTGGTGATGTTGTGAATACCGCGCAACGCCTGCAAACTGCCGCTGGAGAGGGACAGATCATTATCAGTGAATCTTCCTTTGAAAAAGTAAAGGAATTCTTTAATTGCCGGAGCCTGGGTGAGATCAGTTTGAAAAATAAATCGAAACCCGTGGTAATTTATGAAGTGCTTGATTAGGCTAAGAGTTTAAAAGAGTAAGAAGAACAAAAGAGGCGAGCACTATGCGCTTGCCAATCAGGGCCAGGAATTAATCTGCGGCATCCCCGCCAAGCGTTTTTCAATACGGAAAGTTATGACTCCGCGGGATCTGCGTCATCTGCGAGAAACTATGACATTCAAAGAACCAGCTCGAAGCTCGAACCTGCCTGCCGGCAGGCAGGGCTCGCAGCTCAAAGCCCTAACACCGATCTCAACTTCACATATCCGCTCCGGCTCACAGGCACCTTGCTGCCCGATTTCAGGATGGCTATATGATTGTCTTTTTCATAAGGGTCAATACGGGTGATCTGCTGAATATTGACAATATAAGAACGGTGGGAACGAACAAAGAGCTGGTCGTCGAGTACCTGTTCAAAATGATTCATGGTTTTATTTTTGAGGAAATAACCCTCACCGGTATGTACTTTCACATAATCATCCGCCGCTTCCAGATAAAGCACATCATGTACCGGTATGATCTTGATCTTGCTTCCGTTCTTCACAACGATGCGGTTACTTTGTGCAGGCGACTGTGAAGCGGTTTCCAGCAGATCGAATGTTGATTTTTCCGGCCGAACTGCCTTTTGTTCCATCCATTTGGCAACTGCTTTATCAAATCGTTCCTGGTTAAAGGGTTTTAACAGGTAATCTATCGCATGTGCTTCGAAGGCCTTGATAGCATATTCGTCAAACGCTGTTGCAAAGATCACGGAAGGCGGCTCTTCAATCAATTCCAGCATTTCAAAACCGCTGATCTTGGGCATTTGAATATCAAGGAAAACCAGGTCGGGTTGGTGGTGCTGAATCGCTTTCAGTCCCTCGAACCCATCATTGCATTCCTGTACAATTTCCAGCTGGGGATGTTTTTGCAGGTATTCTTTTACGATGCTTCTTGCCAGCGGCTCATCGTCAATAATAATTACTTTCATACGTTCAATGTTTTATTCCTTACCTAGCATGGTCGCCGGGGTCCGGGTGCTGGTACAGGCTCCTGTATGGCCTGGGGAATCCTGACCAGGGTTGTAAAAATATTATCTTTTGCCTCTGTAGTCAACAGGTCGGTGCGGGCAAATAAAAGGTATAGTCTTCGCTGCACCGACTTCAATCCAAATCCCGTTCCTTGTCGTGGCGAAGAGGTTTCGGGGTCATAGGGATTCAGGACTGTTATAACCAGGTCATTACCTTCTTTTTTAGTATGCATCCGGATCAGCGTTTCGCCTGTGGTATCATATAAACCAAACTTGATCGCATTCTCAACGATGGGTTGCAATAATAAGGCCGGTAATTTTAAGAATTGAGCCGATTCATCCGTTTCAATTTGGGTGGCGAGCCGGTTGCCAAACCGCACTTTTTCTATATCAAGGTAAAGCTGCAAATATTGAATTTCTTCCTGCAGGGTGACCCATTGGGTTTCTTCTTTTTTGATAGTGCCCCTGAGGAAATCGGATAATTGCTGTACCATTTTACGGGCTTCTTCCGGGCGGCTGCCGATCAGGGCATTGATCGAATTCAGGCTGTTGAACAGGAAATGCGGTTGTAATTGCTGGCGGAGCTTAAATAGTTCAGCCTCCCGCGCCAGTTTTTCTGCGTCAACTTTACGGGCTTCATTTTCTTTATATTCCTGCTGGTTATACCAGAGTATACTGATCATCGTTATACAGCCCAGCAATAAAAAACCAATGCTGAAGCGAATGGGCAGGGAATGTTGAAGCATATCGGTATAACCTTCCTGTGCAAAACCCACGGTTAATTTCAATAACCATTTGGTAAGTACCAGCCAAATGATGGTTAGCAGCAGGCAAAGAGAAAAAATATGAATATATTGTTCGCCGCGCGGCAGGTAATAACGAAGTGTATTCATCACCAGCATACCTGCCAGGAACAAAAGGCTGTTACTGATAGCACTGTCGATCATGGCGGCTCGCCAGGACAGGCCAAACCAATGCATGACCAATACATGATCGGCGATCAGTACTAACCAGCAAATGCTGAAGATGATCGTAAAACGCCTGACGGAAAAAAGGGAAGTAGACATACTTATTATGCCAGTTGCAGCAGTTGATGGGTATGCGTGAAAAATATATTTTCTGCTTTCTGATTTACCGTATAGATATAGGCATCGGCGTTATCCTTTTCCTCGATCCGGGAATATAATTCAGCCCCGTCAATCAGGTCGCTCAACTGGTAAAGTTCACTTACATTGATGAACTGCCATTGCACCAGTTGCTTGCGGCTATTGTAAAAAGTTTCCCCCTCGTTTTGCCCCATGGTTTGGGCTCTGGTGAAAGCTTCTTCTTTACTGGATCCGGCGATAAGACGTAATTGCTCATCAAACTGTGCCGTATGTTGCCCTTCGCCGCATACGATCCGGAATACTAACTTGGCTAAATACCATTTCATAAAGTTGGTTTTATGGATTCTGAAGGCTGCGGGCTGATCATTTTATATCACATCCCCAGCCAAAAAGTTAAAAACTTTTAATATCAATCCCGCCAAATATCACGGTACCTCTCAGTAATAAAACTTTATCGGGTTGTTCGGAACTGGCGGGCATTTGCCTTTTATCTTCTATCCCTCCGAATATGGTGACGGCTTCAGATTTTACCGCCCAGTTAGAGGGTACAATGAGTTTGGTGCCACCGAAGATGGTTGTCAGTTCCAATACGGCACTTCCTTTTATATCTGCCTGGGTGAGGTTTAATTCCGTACCGCCAAAAACATTTACGATATCCCCACCTTTGAACTCCTTGCTCAGTATATTTTTCTTTGTGCCACCAAATATCGAAGTAGTGTCAATATAATCATCCTGACTAAAATTTTCCTCGTTATACGAGGAAGCCGAAGTATTGCCTGATTTCTCATCATAGCGCCCCGACCATGGGTGCCGGCCCGGCGACTGGCGGGAACGGAATATAAAGAAAGCGCCCACTACTATCAGGACCAGGGGCCAGATATGCCGCCTGAGATTACCATCAATGAAATAATCGTTTACCAAAAATGCGCCGCCGATCAAAAGCAGCACAAACCAGGCTGCTCCATGAAACCGGTGCCGGAAACCGATAAAAAGGCCCAGGGTAACCAACAGCATTTGCCAGCTGAATACCCAGTCCGGGAACCCGGTTATATAGCTTCTCATCAGGGCCACGGCACCGATCAGTAATAATAGGATGCCTGTCCAGATATGGCCACTGCTATGTCTTTCCATTCTTCTATCCAACCTCATTCTTCTAAAATCATCCCTGGTGTCCTGTTCGTTCATGTTGTTGAATTTTAGTCAAAACTAGGGCGGGAACAGGATATGGGCAATGACCAATAGCCTATTACGGGCTTATTGTCGGTGAATGGGGGATAAGCGGGGGTGAAAAAGGTAAAAGCATTAAAAAAGGCCCCGGGAAGGGGCCTTTCGGATGAGTTAGCTTAGAAATTATATCGCAACCCGATCTGCAATTGCCAGCGCGACTGGAGGTCAGGACTGCTGACAAATGTAGAAAAGAGGTTGGGATCAAACTGGTAAACCGGGTCATTATTATTATACCGGACACTCAGTGGTTGATAAAAGGCCGAAGTGGTAGCATATTTCCGCACGCCCCATTTACTGCTGAGCAGGTTGCCAAAATTGACAAAGTCAAGGCTGAGCTGGAGGGATTGCCTCGTTTTGTTATTGATGACCAGGTCCTGGAGAATACGGAGGTCGAGCTGGCTGTACCAGGGGGTTTCGCCTCCATATTTTTCTGTATACTCACCCCTGCGCTGGTTCAGGTATTCATCCTGGGCGATAAAGTTTTTCAGGGCCTGACGCTGGGTTTCATCATTATGAACGACACCATTTACATCCGTTACCGGGTCAAAATTCATGAGATCAATTTCAGCATTGGTCGGTACATATAATAGGTCGTTGGTTCCGGTACCATCATTATTGATATCTCCCCCGTACACATAAGCAAAGCGATTGCCGGAGGTCCAGGAACTGAAAAAGGAAATGGTAGTACCCCATTGTTTATCGGCGCCATATTCCCATTTTTTGGAACCTGCCAATAAATAGCGGTGGCGGTTACCATAGAGCGAATTTGAATTGATCGCCTTGTTGGCATTGTTCAGAATAGGATTGCGGTCAAAGGCATCGCTGGAGATCTCGGCCGATATCGAGCTGGCGTCCTTCGCTACCTGGAAATTATAAGCCGCCATCGCAAACAAACCATTCCTGAAATTTTGCTGTGCCTGCAGGGAAAGATTGAACTGGTGACCTTCTTTAGTATTGGTAAATACATAGGCATTGAACATGCCCTGGTCCTGTGCACGATAAACACTTCTATTATCGCCAATACCCGAATTTAACACACCACCGGGTGTGCCTAGTTTGTAGTTACGAACCATCATGGCATTGATATCCTTGGTATAGGCTAGATCCACGGTAAAAATGGTTCCGTATTGGATCTTGAAATCGGTTCCGATATTGGAACGCCATACTTGCGGCCACTGGAAATCCCGGTCAGTTGCATTGTAGAAAAAGTTATAGGGATTGCCGATATGGTTACCCAGCCACACAAAGGGGAAGCGACCGGTAAACAAACCGGATCCACCGCGGATCTGGAAGGATTTGTTTCCCATAACATCCCAGTTAAATCCCAGCCTGGGAGAGATCAGGATATCTTTTGTCGGAAGTCTTGTATTGTCCAAATCTTTCCCTACACCATTCGTAATAGGCCGGCCGTCCTCATCGAAAAGGGTCAGGTTATCATTATTGGGCAGGGTAGGTGAAGCCGTAGTGTTGGAACCGGCATAGGTTCCATCGCTGTTAAAATTTGGGCTGTCGAATTTGAATTTGTCTTCAAAATAAACAGGCTTGTCAAACCGTACCCCTACCGTCAGGCGAAATTTACTGGAAGGTGCCCACTCATCCTGGACATAAGCCGAAGCTTGTCCAACCGTAAGATAGTACCAGGTCCAGCGGTCAGCAGCCGCGCGGTTCCTGGCATAATCCACATCCACATCCAGGGGGTAGGCGCCAAATACATAAGGCAGGCTGTTGGGAACCTGGGATTTGAAATAATCAATATCGCCATCAAAGAAAACGGTAGCGCCATAACCGGTCAGGTTAAACGAATTCCCGAATTTGAACGATTCGAAAGATAATCCTGCTGTCAGGGTATGCTTGTTAAAGAATGCATTGAAATCATTGGTCACCTGGAAAGCATCCTGGTTCAGGCGGTTGAAAATAGAGAAGGGTTCATGACCTGCCACAATATAACGAACCCCATTTTTCGAAATATTAATGACGGGGAAGGGCGTCGAGAAGGGATTTCGTTTATCCCTGAATGTTGTATACACCACTCTCAGTTTATTGGCATAGTTACCTGCGAAATTCGATTTCAGTTCCATGCCAAAGGAATGGAGTTTGTTCACGATCTGGTACCCTGAATTCTGGAATTGCAGTGTTGTAAAATCCGGACCGCGGCGGCCGATAGCGCTGGGATGCGCGGGTTTATCCTTTTTAGCATCCAGACCATTATAAGTAAATGCCAGTTTATGCACAGGGCTGATATTCCAGTCAATTTTGGCCAGCCATTTATAATTATTCTGGTCATGGGTGAAACCCTGGTAAGGCCCCGTATCATAATTGAATTTGGATTTTAAGATACTGCTTACCGACTGCAGATCGGACTCTAATACCCTGGCGGTATTCGTTTCCCCAACATTTGAACTGTTTTGTGCCAGGTAGGCCGTTGCTTCATCTTTGCGTTGCTCTGTTTCAAAACTCAGGAAATAAAATAGTTTGCTTTTTTGAATGGCACCGCCAAATGCGAAACCTCCCTGGAGCTGGGAGAGATCGGGTACTACCAATTTATTGTTAGCAACTTTTTTACCGGTTAAGGATTGATCACGGTAAAAAACATATGCTGTTCCGGTAAATTTATTACTACCCGATTTGGTGACCGTGTTGATACCGGCACCTGTAAAACCGGCCTGGGTAACATCGTAAGGAGCAAGGTTTACCTGTATTTGCTCGATTGCATCCAATGAAATGGGCTGGGCATTGGTTTGGCCACCGGGGGTTGGGGCATCCAATCCGAAGGGGTTGTTAAAAACGGCGCCATCGAGGGAGAAATTATTGTATTGTCCGTTCCGGCCACCAAAGGACATACCATTATAATTTGCCGAAGCGGAAGGAGTGAGGCGGAGATAATCATCTGCAGAACGGTTGATGGTCGGCAGGTTGCGGATCAACCTGTTGCTAATATTGGTAGATGCCCCTGTTCTTTTATTATCAAAAACCCTGGAAGTAGCAGAAACAGTTACGTTCCCCAACTCGGTGGTTTGTTCTTGTAGGGAGAAATCAACGGTATTATTCAAGCCCAGTTCCAGGAAAATGTCTTCTGAAACTGCCTGTTTATGACTTACATGGTTGACCGTAATCCTGTAAGGACCTCCTACCCGCAGGTTGGGAACGGTGAAACGGCCATCCGGTTTGGTGATCAGGGTTTGTTTGATACCGGCATCCGGGAATTCGACTGTAACGGTTGCCGATCCAAGGCCTTCGCCTTTTGAATCTTTGACGGTACCGCTAAGAGTTGCGGTTGTTACCTGGGAAGAGAGTTGCTGTAATAAGCAGCATGTTAAGGCCAGTAATAAAAACAAGCCTTTTGATAATAGCAAGTTCCTCATACAGTTGTGTTTTAGAACTGCTAAGGTAGGAAAGGAATAAAAAACCCGGTATAAATTCATACCGGGACGTTACTATATATAGAGTGAGGAAATTTGATGTCAGGAAAGTGACATACTCCAGGCAATTTTGTAGGAATCATCCTCTTCTTTGATGCAGGTAAATAAGAAGCAGGTGATAAAAGGCATATTGATCTGGTTTTCGCCAGCCTGCAAATCTGTTCCTACTCCAAGTGTGCCACTTACATAGGTTTCTGTCGAAGAGGTTTCCAGCAATTTTTCCTTGCCGGGAGCAATATCAGCAAAACCTGTAACAAATCGTTTCCAGGCCAATTTCTCTACCAGGCTGTTCAGCAATTCCGGCTGGTCGAATTGTGCTGTGATATGTAATGCCTTTTTCATGGTAATCCTGTCTTTTATATATGAGATGCGCCGGTTCATAAAATGCTTACTAATGAAATGTGAAAACACTATTATTGCCAGGGTTTGTTTAAGAAAGTGAGGAACTCCAGGTAAACTTATAGCCGGCTTCCTTTCCTTTTGTACAAACAACCAGGAAACCCGCACTAACCGGTATGATCAGGCAGCAGGTCCGGTGCTTGTTACCCCCGTCAAAATAAATTTCAATGCTGCCATTTACCAGCAACTGCTCTGCACACCAGTTGATGTTTTCAAAATTGCCGGGAAAAGGTTGGGCCTGGATGGCTGCCTGTTTTTTAACCGGGTTATATGCATGGTGCATACTGTTTACATGATTTTCCAGCAAGGTAGCCGGAACGCTGACCTTTGTTTCTATATTGGTAATTCCCGATGGCTTTTTCATAACCGATCTTTTAGCTGTTGAACATATTTTTAGTGGATCTTCAATTTTTCTTTTTTTTAAACCGATCCATCCATACTAAGCCAAACGAGGTGCCAGATTTTTTTGAAGCTGGGTACTAAGTTTGAAAAGATTAATTGCCAATGATTTGATTAAAAAGGAGCGGGGGAAATGATTCCCCGTTCGTGGGGAAATTCCCAAATTATTGTGAAGGGTTACACCTGGTTGGGAAAACTGAGGCTCGCAGGTTATTACTTTTCCTGCATTTCAACCACGCCTGCTTTTTTATCGGTGTTCATATTGTCAGCTGCCTGCTGCGAGGTATGAAGAAAAAAATCAGCTGTCCGGTCGGCGGGATTTTTATCCAGTACTTTTTTAAATGCCAGGCCAGCCTGCCGGAATGAGCGATTTAAAAAATGCTCAACACCTTCTATGAAATCAGGCAACGTGGCAACTTTTCGTGCAATCTCTTCAGGAGAGTTGCTGTTAAAGCATTCATGAATGGGAATGGATTCGTGTTTACCTTTTAACTGCACCAGGCCGAGGTTGCGTAAGTGAAATGTCCCGGGGTCAGCTATTTCACGAAGGCAGGCTTCACTAAGAAGAATTCCGGCTTTATAATGCTTGGTCAGGCTCTCGAGCCGGGAAGCAGTATTGACCGTATCGGAAATGGTGCAGGCATCCATGCGGTCAGCATCGCCGGTAATTCCCATGATCAGGGGACCAGTATGCATGCCAACGCCTATCTGAATGGGAGGCTGGTTGCGTTGCTGGCGGGCCCGGTTGAACCCGGCTACTTCCTGTTGCATTTCTATGGCAGCGGCTAACGCATGACTGGCATTGACCGGGAAGATAGCCATGATGGAATCACCCAGGTACTGGTTCACAAAACCGTGATGCCTGCGTATAATAGGTCCCATACGGTTATTGAAAAGGGAAACAAATCCAAAAGTTTCTTCTGGTGTCATTTGTTCGGAAAGCGTGGTATAGTCGCGGATATCCGAAAAAAGTACCGTTACAATCTTTTCCACCTGGTCACCCAATTTTACGTCGGTGATCAATTCATGACCCAATGAGCGGATAAATTCAAATGGCACAAATTTGCCCGCTACATCATAGATCCGGCGCATGGCTTCTTCTTTTTCGCGGGCCTCCCGGATATTTTTCTGGTATAATAAAGCGCTTTCAATAGCCGCTGAAGATTGAAGAGCCAGGGTGGTTAATAATTTCAAATCACCCGCTGTATACTGCACCGGGTCATTACTGGCAAGGATAATGGCGCCCATTACCCTGTGCTTTACTTTCAATGCTGAATAGATGATGGACTTAATATGGGGTAAAATGATACCGGCGCTGCTTAAAGCGGTCACATCGCTGATGATCTCCGATTGCCCGCTCAACACGATAGAGAGCAGCACGGTAATTTCGGATTTCACTTTTTCCGGGTTGAAGAATACTTCACCGGTATTAGCCGCCACTTTGAGTTCCCGGCTGTCTTCGTCCCATAGCAGCACCACACCATTATCAGATTTTATCACGTGGCCGGCTTCGGAAAGGGTGATCCGGGCAATGTCGGGGGCATCAATGGTCTGGGCCAGCTTATCGGAAAAATTATACATCAGGTTGATCTCCTGGTAGCGGTTCAACACTTCCGAACCCAGTTTCTTTTTTTCGGCCTCTTTCCGGAGCAGGAGGGTAAGCAGGCTGGCTATGATACCTGAATGAGCATCCCCCTTTACCCATCCGCAAACTTCATGGTCCAGCATAACAGCTACTTCCTGTTCTGCATCCTGGATCATTTCGCCCTGCAGGAGTTTTCCTTTTTCATCTTCGATAAAAACACGGGCATGAAGGGATTCAACCAGGGAGCTGACAAGGGTGGACACTTCTGTATTTTTTCCAATAATATTTTTAATACTTAACCTGGACATGGTGGGTTTTCAAATAAGGTGGTTTATAATAATGAAGTTTCAATCGATACCCAACACTTCTTTGGCCTTCGATAAGATGATCTCCGGATCAAAGGGTTTGGTCATATACACATCGGCGCCTACTTCCTGTCCTTTCTGCCGGTCCATTTCCTGGCCTTTGGCAGTTAACAGTACAATAAAAACATCGTCCATTGCCAGTTCTTTTTTTACCCGGCGGCAGACTTCCATTCCGTTCAGTTTGGGCATCATTACATCCAGGAATACCAGCCGTGGTTTCTCGGCCTGGATAATGGCCAGCGCTTCTTCACCGTTTTCGGCTGAATAAAAACTGACCCCTTCGTCTTCCAGTTCTTCCAGGGTTTGTTCAAGCAACATTCGGATATGAGCTTCGTCGTCGACAATCAATAATTTTTGTTCCATTTCGTTGGGTTGGGTTTAACAGTAGCTGTTGAGTTATTTATTGGTAAATAAAAAACAATACATTTTCCAGGCCCTTTTCAAAACGCAGGGTTTGTACAATTTCCTGTTTATTGGCAGACATAACGGAATTCAGGATAATGATATCAGGCTGGGTGGCAATGGCTTTTTCCACCATTTCTGTACCATCCGATTCCACCACCTGGTAGCCCCTCGTTTGTAAAACATCGGTCAGTGATTTTACAGCAGCCGTATCTTCATCCACCACCATTACTTTTTTCCTGGATTTGCCCTGCTCCAGCAGGTTGCCTACTTCCATAAACAGTTGCGTGGTATCGATAGGTTTGGTCAGGTAACGGTCCACCCCGATCCTGAAACCACGGGCCTTGTCCTGTACAATAGAAAGTACAATAATAGGAATGTCCATGGTCTGCGGGTCATTCTTAAGTATGGCTGCCACATCAAATCCATTCATTTCCGGCATCATCACATCCAGGATGATCAGGTCCGGTTTATGCTGGCGAACTTTTTCCAGGGCCTCTTTGCCGTTGGTGGCTTCTTCGATCTGGTATCCTCCTTCGCTGAGTTCCTGCTGCAAGAGGGAGCGGATCGAATCGTCATCATCCACAACCAGGATGGTGGCATGGGTCCCGTTAGCTTTTAACTGTGAAAAGGCCATTTGTTCCTTCAGTTGTTTGACCAGTTCATCAAAATGCATGGGTTTGACCTTGACCGGCGTTGATTGTACAATGGGAAGGGCAAAGGAGAAAGTACTCCCTTTGCCTATTTCACTTTCCAGCCAGATCCGGCCTCCATGATGTTCGATGATTTCTTTGCAAATCGGTAATCCCAATCCCGTGCCCTTGGGCTTGTCGGTCAGGGTATCACCTCCCACCTGTTTGAATTGTTCGAATACGGCGCCGAAATCTTCCGGCGCAATTCCAATACCGGTATCACTGATACTTACGATCATCTCGTCTCCCTCATAATGCAAGCGGCAGCGTACATCACCCTGATCGGTAAATTTCACGGCATTTGAAATAAGATTAATGATTACCTGGATCAATTTATCCGGGTCACCGGAAATGGGTGGCACGTTCTGTTCAATATCCCTTATGAGGTGGATAGGCTTTTGATCGAATAAAGAAGTGGTGGCTGCAATAGCTCTCTCCACAACTTCCGGCAGGTATACTTTTTCAAAATTCCATTCCATCTTGCCGGCTTCAATCTTGGCCAGGTCCAGCACATCGTTGATCAGGTGAGTGAGCCTTTCCCCTTCGGATATGACGACTTGCAGGTTCTCGTTAATCTGGCTGATCGTTTTGGCAGTTTTGGAATCCGATTTATCCACGACGGGGAAAATTTTTTCATCCAACCGCTTGCGGATGATCTTGGCAAAGCCCAGTACAGAGGTCAGCGGGGTCCTCAATTCATGACTTACCGTAGAGAGGAATGCACTCTTGGCCTCGTTTGCTTTTTCGGCAACTTTACTGGCGGCCTCCGCTTCCATTTTGGACTGTTGTACTTCTTCAAATAATTTGGCATTGCGCAGTGCAACACCTACCGAAGCCGCAATGGTGGACAAAAGACGTTGATCACTTTCATTAAAACGATTTTCCTGCTCGGTACTTTGCACGCTCAATACACCAATAATTTCATCCCCAACCGGAATGGGAACACCCAGGTAGGAAGCCGCCGGGATCCCTATTTGCTGAACACCCAGCTGTTGTCTTATCTCATTCACATCTTTATTAACCAACAGTGGCTGGCCATTCAGGATAATTTTCGAAGTCAAACCTTCCCCTAATTGCATAGGAGCCATATTGTCGCCATATTGGTAGGGGAAAAAGATCGTATTGCTTTTCTGATCCAATAAGGCCAGGTAAACGATATTGGCTTTGAAAAGATCCCGCAGCTGGTCACCCACCAGTTTGATCAATTCATGCGGATCCAGTTGTGAAGCCAGGGCCTTACTGATACTGTTCACAGTAGTGAGTTCGGTTGCCCTTTGCTTGGCTTCTGCTAACAAATGCGTGGTTTCATCAAATAACCTGGCATTTTCCAAGGCCACGCTCATACTATTTGTCAATGTAGTCAGCAATCGCATATCGGCTTCGCTGAATGCATGTTCTTTTTCTACATTCTGCAGACTTACGGAACCACGTACTACATCCCCCACGATCATGGGAACAAAAACGGCTGATTTGGGGGGTAATCCTTTTGTTACCCCGGATCCACCGTGTTGTTTGGCGGTTTCGAGGTAATTCTCAGGGATCAGTAATGGCTGTTTTGTCTGAATCAGCAATTGATTCGCCCAGTTAAAAGGCCGGGGCTTACTGAACAAGCGCTCTCCTTTTTCAATGGCAAATACCCATTCCTCGTTACCAGATTTATGATCAAAGGTCCGGATCAACACAGTCTGCGTATCGAATAATTCGCAGATGCGGTTTCCTACCAGTTCATAAATAGCCCGCATATCCATTTCGCGGACCAGACCTTCCTGTACACTGTTAATGACGGCGAGTTCAGCTTTGTGCTGCTCGGTTTCTTTGAGGAGGTGCGTGGTCTCGTCGAAAAGACGGGCATTTTCCAGGGCCACGCTCATACTATTGGTAATCGTGGTAAGCAGGCGCAGATCCGATTCACTGAATGCATTTTCCATTTCCACATTCTGCAGGCTTACCGAGCCCCGCACCACATCACCTACTATCATCGGAACAAAGACTCCCGACTTGGGAGGCAATCCCATTGATACACCTGAGCCGCCATATTTCTTCGATGTTTCGAGGTAGTTTTCATTGATGATAATCGGTTTCCGGTTTTCGATCATGTGGCGGTTAGCCCAGATCAGCGGCCGGGGATCACTATAATGTCTCTCTCCTTTTTCAATAACGTATCGCCAATGTTCCAGTTGGTTTTGGTGATCAAATGTCCTGATCAAAACCGTTTGGGTATTGAACAGGTCACAGAGCCTTTTGCCAACCAGCTCATAAATAGCGTTGATATCCATTTCACGCACTAGCCCATCCTGTACACTATTGATGACAGCCAATTCCGCGGTTCGTTGTTCTGTTTCTTTCAGCAGGCGGGTCGTTTCATCAAAAAGCCTTGCATTTTCCAATGCCACACTCATACTGTTGGCCAGTGTTTCCAGCAGGCGGACATCGGATTCGCTGAAGGCATTTTCTGTATCCACGTTCTGCAGGCTTACATAACTGGTTACTTTATCTCCTTTGATTAGCGGAACAAATACTGCCGACTCAGGCATCTCTGTTCCTGGTATAACTTTCAATCCAAAAGCGGTAAATGCTTCAGCAAATTTCTCATTGATTACGATTTTCTGCCGGGTTTCCACCAGTTGCTGCCGGAGCTTATCAAACAACCTGCTTTGGGGGTAGGACCGTTCACCTTTTTCAATATAGTATTTGAAATGTTCCTGGTGGGTATCATGATCCAGGTTGGCGATAATAACAGTCTGGGCATTGAAAACATCCCGGATCTTTGTGCCTACCAGGTCATAGATAGCCTGCATATCCAGTTCGCGCGCCAGACCTTCCTGCACGCTGTTGATGACTGCCAGCTCTGCGGTTCGCTGCTCGGTTTCTTTCAACAGGCGGTTGGTTTCATCAAATAATCTTGCATTTTCCAATGCCACGCTCATGCTATTGGCTAATGTTTCTAACAAACGTACATCTGAATCAGTGAATGCATTTTCCTTGTCCACATTTTGAAGACTGACATAACTGGTAACCCGATCTCCTTTAATTAGAGGAACAAACAATGCAGATTCAGGCATCTCTGTTCCCGGTATCACCTTCATTCCAAATCTGGTAAAGGCCTCGGCAAATTTTTCATTGATCACAATTTTCTGGCGGGTTTGAATAAGGTGTTGCCTTAATTTGTCAAATGGACGACTATTGGGATAGGAACGCTCATCTTTTTCGATATGATATTTAAAATGTTCTATTCCCTGCTCATGATCCAGGTTGGCAATGAGTACAACCTGTGCGTTGAAAACTTCGCGGATCTTATTTCCAACCAGGTCGTAAATCGCCTGCATGTCCAGTTCCCTTGCCAGGCCTTCCTGTACACTATTGATCACAGCCAATTCAGCTGTCCGCTGTTCGGTTTCTTTCAGCAGCCGGGTCGTTTCATCAAAAAGTCTTGCATTTTCCAGCGCCACGCTCATGCTATTGGCCAGGGTCTCCATCAGTCGGACATCCGAATCACTGAAGGCGTTTTCCTTATCTACATTTTGAAGACTTACATAGCTGGTAATTTTGTTTCCAATAACCAGTGGTACAAAGAGCACGGATTTGGGAAGCTCAGTGCCCGGAACCACCGTTAACCCAAATTGTGTTATCGCATCTTCAACATTGCTGTTGATCAAAATCTTCTGTTTTGAATCAATCAGGTATTCTCTCAGTTTATCAAAAGGCCTGACTTCGGGATAAAAACGTTCTCCCTTCTCAATCAGGTACTGAATTTTTTCCGTCCTGGCTTCCTGGTCGAGCGTAGCGATAATCACCACCTGCGCATCGAATACCTCCCTGATTTTTTTCCCAACCAGGTCATAAATGGCCTGTATATCCAGTTCTTTTGCCAGGCCTTCCTGTACGCTATTGATCACAGCTAACTCAGCTGTTCGTTGTTCGGTTTCTTTAAGCAGGTGAGTCGTTTCATCAAAGAGCCGGGCATTTTCAAGGGCCACACTCATACTATTGGTCAGCGTGGTTAACAAACGCAGATCCGATTCTGTAAATGCATTTTCCCTGTCAACATTCTGCAAACTGATGGAACCTTTGACAATATCGCCTACAATCATCGGTACAAACACGGCCGACTTGGGGGGTTGCCCCTTGGTTACGCCGCTTCCGCCATATTTCTTCGACAGCTCTTCATAATTTTCATTGATCAGCAGGGATTGCTGCGTTTTGATCAAAAGGTTATTGGCCCAAATAAAAGGTCGTTCTTCCACATTCATCCTTACACCTTTCTCGATTGCGTATTGAAAGTGTTCTTTTCCGGATTTATGATCAAATGTGCGGATTACCAATGTCTGCGTATCGGGAAAAAGCTGACATAAGCGATCCCCTACCAGGTTATAGATCGCCTGGATATCCATTTCGCGTACCAAACCCTCCTGCACGCTGTTGATAACGGCCAGTTCCGTAGTTCGCTGTTCAGTTTCTTTTAATAAACGATTGGTTTCGTCAAACAGGCGTGCGTTTTCCAAAGCGACACTCATACTGTTGGCCAATGTTTCCAGGAGCCGGATATCGGAATCACTAAATGCATTCTCCCTATCCACATTCTGCAGGCTGATATAACTCGTGATCTTGTCCCCAATGATGAGGGGAACAAAAGCCCCCGACTGCATGGGTTTGGTTCCTGGAAGAACCTTATTGCCAAACCATACAAACGCCTCACCGGAATTATTGATTACGACTTTTTGTTTTGTCTGAACGAGGTGTTTCCTGAGTTTATCAAAAGGACGGGGTTCCAGGAAAAACCTTTCCCCGTTCTCAATTGTATACCTGAAAATTTCTGCTCTTTGCTCCAGGTCCAGGTTGGCGATAATAACGGCCTGTGCATCGAAAATCTCCCGAATCCTTTCCCCCACCATATCATAGATGGCCTGCATGTCCAGTTCACGGGCCAGTCCACCCTGCACACTATTGATCACTGCTAATTCGGCGGTGCGTTGTTCGGTTTCTTTTAATAAACGGTTGGTCTCATCAAAAAGCCTGGCATTTTCCAGGGCCACGCTCATACTGTTGGCCAGGGTTTCGAGCAGGCGTACGTCGGCATCGCTGAAAGCATTTTCTTCATCCACGTTCTGCAGG
>DASUMO010000011.1:0-8621 GCA_036277695.1 Chitinophagaceae bacterium | reverse complement strand
ACTACCCAATACCTCTTGCGTCATTCGCCGGGAGACGAGGGTCTGCACTATGATGGTGAACAACTGGAATACCTTGGCCAGGATGCAAATCCTGTTTTCTTTACCAACTGGAGCAGTGGTAATGGTTATTTTAAGAATAATCTTGGCATCAGGAATTCCAATCCTGCCTACCCGCTTTCATTTGACGGAAACACGGGTCAAAAGATTTCCTTATGGAATGACGGCAGCCCTACTCACTATGGGATCGGCATACAACCGGGTGTAATGCAGATACATTCCAAGACCAGTACAGATGGCATTGCCTTTGGCTATGGATCCAGCAATGCATTTTACGAACTAATGCGGGTGAATGGATACACGACACTCGATGTAAAGCGTGGCAATTCTACGGGAGGCACTGCCCGGTTCGCGGGAACACAACATATCACTTATATCAATTACTCTACGGATGAGGACACTTATATCCGGGCAGGAAAAAGTAACCGAAACGTGATCTTAAATGATATCCCGGGTGGTAAAGTTGGGATCGGCACCACGACTCCCAATGCCCCACTCGGGTTTCCCGCAACCACTGGGAAAAAGATTACACTATACCCGGGCCTTAGCGGTGATATGGGATTAGGGGTGCAGCCAAACGTATTGCAGATCTATACCGATAATCCCAATGGGGATATTGCTTTTGGTTATGATAACGGGGGAAATTTTTCAGAAAGACATCGTATAAAAGCCAATGGAGCCTTGTCTTTAAATGGAAATACCGGTCTTGGCGGCCAGGTACTTCTTTCCAGTGGATCGGCCTCCAGTCCCGTTTGGGATTATGGGCTTACCCGGGCATTCAGTAACAGCAGCGCCGCCTTTGCACCTCTTGTTAATAATAATGATGAAACCACTGTTACTTCAGTGACCGTCACAGTTCCAAAAACTTCTACCGTCACTATTTATGGAACGATCTGGTTATATGCTTCCGGTTGTTTTGCCTGCGGGGATGCAACTGTATACCTGTTGATGAATGATCCTACCAGGTCAGGTGCCGAAACAATCATTGCTGCCAACCCGCACGTTATCAACCTGACTACCATGAATTTTGTTTTTTCTCCTCTATTCAACCTTCAACCCGGCACCTACACCTTCACCCTGAGGGCCAGGAAAGTAAGCGGCTCCGGTGTAATTTCGGGAATCGGTCAGGACCCCAATTATCAAACCAATATATGTACTCTCAGGGCCCTGGTAACGCCGATATAACCATCGGTGAGCCCCGGCCTTCAATTTTTAAAATTTCTTAACGCCTATTGAAAAATTTTACCCGTGGAATTTCGTTGGTTTGGTATCCCAATCCTGCTAACTAATTTTATGGCCAGCGGCAAAATCCTATTACTGGTTATATTGCTCCTTCTCGGATTCCTTTGGGTCTTTTCCACGGGACTGGTGAAATGGCCTAGAACAACCTCACTTACCAGGACTGAAAAAAAATTTGAACTTGACAGGAATTACCTATTAAAGCTTCATTCCCGGGCTAACCTTGCCAGGCAGTTCACAAAACAAAAAGGCTATAACGAAACGATTTGTTTTCTCATTGATATGAGCCTCCCTTCCGGTCAGAGCCGGTTTTTCGTTTATAATATGAAGAAAGATACTTTGCAAAACAGCGGGCTGGTAACCCATGGCCGATGTAACCAGGAATGGTTGGAAGGCCGCAAATACGGTAATACTGTTGGGTGCGGCTGCACATCACTGGGTAAATACCGGGTAGGGAAATCTTACCAGGGTAAGTTTGGGCTGGCATTCAAATTACACGGGTTGGACAAGACCAATGATAAAGCCTATGAACGTTTTGTTGTACTGCACGCCCATGATTGCGTGCCTGAAACCGAAAACGGCGATGAGATTTGTCAAAGCGATGGCTGTCCCACCGTTGCTCCCGGTTTTTTACAACAGTTGAATCCCATGATAAAGAAATCCCCTAAACCGGTTTTGCTCTGGATTTTTGAGTGAGAGGTGATGGAGCGATATTAATCCCATCAACAAATCCCTCGCCTGGTAACTCCTGGAATAGTTATTCCCAAAAACAGGGTTTTTCTAAGCCAGCGAAGCATCCATGGTAATATTGGTGTTCAGCACTTTGCTGATCGGGCAATTGGCTTTGGCTTCGGCAGCGCATTCTGCGAATTTGGCAGCATCAATACCCGGTACGCTAGCCTTTACATCAAGATGACTTTGGGTGATCGCTCCCCCCTCAAAGTTGATCGAGCATGTCGTTTCAATTTTGTCGGGTGTAAAACCGGCCGCGCCAAGCACAAAGCTCAGCTTCATGGAAAAACATCCGGCATGTGCTGCAGCTACCAGTTCTTCCGGGTTTGTATAACTGCCATCTTCGAAGCGGCTTTTGTAATCATACGCAGTATCCTTTAATACACCTGTCTGTGTACTAACTGTTCCGTTGCCTTCTTTCCCGGAACCTTTCCATTGAGCGGTTGCTGATCTTTTCATAATTAAACGTTTATTGAGGTTGGTTTTCGTCTTCCAGTTCGGCCAGCCGGTTCTCCGGTTCATTGTATTCAATGATAAAATTATTCTTCCCTTCGCCGATGATTATTTTCAGGAATTTTTGCTGTACTAACTCAAGCAGGGAAAGAAAAAGGAAAATGGCATGAACCCTGTTTTCGGCGCGGTCGAAGATCTTTTCAAAAGAAAGCGTCCTCTCCGCATTAGCCAGGGATAGCATATCCTGCCGGCTGCCTTCCATGGTATAATTGTATTGTACAACCGTGTGAACAGGCTTGTTCACCCGGTCGGAATATTTTTGCATGGCCCTTTCAAAGGCTTTCATGAGCTTGAACAGGGTGATATGCTGGATCTCGGTACCCTCTCCCGCTTCTTCACCGACCTGGGATAATTCCCGCTGGATATTTCCTCTCTTTACCATCAACATCCTGAGCGCCTCCATTTCGGCCATCTGCGCCGATGCCTCTTTGAAACGTTTATACTCAAGTATCTTATTCACCAACTCCTGGCGGGGATCAATTTCATTTCCCTGCGCATCCACTTCCTTGCGGGGTAAAAGCATTTTAGCCTTGATGCGCATGAGCGTGGAAATAAAAAGGATGAATTCACTGGATAATTCAATGTTCAGCGAATCCTGTTCATGTATATAGGTGAGGAAATCATTGATGATCCTGGTGATCGGGATATTGTAAATATCCAGTTCATCCCTTTCGATAAAGAATAAAAGTAGATCAAAAGGGCCTTCAAACTGCGGTAATTTGATCTGGTACGAAGTATTATTCACACGCTTCATTTAAAGTAAAAGAAAGACCCGGCGGGCGGGGCCGGCCGGGACTCAAAAGTAAGGGAAAAAGGGCTTTAGGCAGGCGCCTGTTTTCCACGTTTATTTTTTCAGCGAATCCCTGATTTCTCTCAATAAAATGATGTCCTCGGGTGTAGGTGCGGGAGCAGCCGCTTCTTTTTTTATCATTCTATTCATCGACTTAATTATAAGAAAAAGAACAAAGGCGATGACAATGAACTTGATAATAGCCGCCAGGAAATTACCATATTTCACAGTGCCCCAGGTGAGCTGGTTGATATCCTTGGCCCCAACTGCATCCAAAGCAGGTGTTAATAACAGGGGCGTAATAACATCATCTACCAGTGACGATATAATGGCTCCGAAAGCTCCGCCAATGATTACAGCGACAGCCAGGTCAACAATATTACCTTTTAAGGCAAACTCTCTGAATTCTTTAAGCATTCCCATAATTGTTGGTTTAAATGAAAAATAAATTTCCCTTTTTGTGGAATTCAACAGGCGTCTTAAGTGGAATAAATGTATTGATAAACCCCGGCTTCTCCTAGTCTTGTTTCAATCCGGGGAACTGCATATCCAGTCCTTTTAATAAAGCATGCAAGGTAGATGCGACCAGCCATTCTTTGTACCAGTTTTGATCGGCCGGCACGATAATCCAGGGCGGATTGGCACAGTTCTCAAAACATTCTTCATACATCTGCCAGTAAATTTCGAAGAGTTTGGATTCTTCGAAATCCCTTTCATTATACTTCCACATCTTGGCGGGATCCTTGATTCTTTCATGCAGCCGGGTTTCCTGTTCTTCGCGGGAGATATGCAGGTAAAATTTCAGGATATGGGTCCGGTTATGTTCCTGCAAAAGCTGTTCAAAATCATTGATGGCCTTCATTCTTTTCTGGGCGGTGCTGTCATCACACCATTTATGCACCCTGGTTACCACGATATCTTCGTAATGGGAACGATTGAAAACCTGGATCTCTCCTTTGGCCGGTGTATGGCTATGTATCCGCCATAGAAAATCATGGGATAATTCTTCTTCCGTAGGCACCTTAAATGATTTTACATTGACACCCTGGGGGTTCATATTACCCAATACATTCCGGATCAGCCCGTCTTTCCCGCTCGCATCCAACCCCTGGAGAATAACAAGGACAGAATGTTTGTTTTCTGCATACAGGAGATTCTGCAGTTCATCCAACTCTTCCACTAACTTTCTTGTTTTCTCCTTGGTTTCTTTTTTATCCAGGCTTGCCGGTGCCCGGGTATCAATCGCCTTTAGTTCAATTTTACTCATGGTCTGGTTCCTTGATATTTACACAATTTACAACATCAGTGTGGTGCCATTCAATAAAAAAATCAGCTTACTCTGCCATGGTTTCCTGACCTTCGCAGGTCTTTATGAATCACAATTTTCTTAGCTGGAGCATTTTCATCCTGCTCTGTTTTATTTGGGGAAGTTCGTTTATCCTAATGAGTTATAGTAAGGATTGGATGCCGGCCTCGCAAATTGCTGCCCTCCGCATTTTCGCGGGGGCGATGGTTTTCCTGCCCTTTGCTTTTTTTTCCATCCGCAGGATTCCCCGTCAAAAGCTGGGATTAGTCCTGCTTTCCGGCATATTTGGCAACCTGTTGCCGGCTTATATGTTTGCGATCGCCATTGCCAGGCAGATCGACAGTTCACTGGCCGGAATCCTGAATTCGCTTACACCGATCTGTGTAGTACTGATCGGCATCCTTTTCTTTCGTGACAGGATCCGGCGTCAAAAAATTATTGGTGTGTTCACCGGCTTTGCCGGGCTGTTCTTATTAACCCTTGTCCAGAGCCGTATCAATCTTGAAAATGCCGGTTACGCCGGATTAATCCTGGTTGGTACTATTTCTTATGGAGTGAATGTAAATATGGTCAGCCATTATCTCAAAACCCTGCACCCCATACATACGGCCATAGTCTCGCTTGCATTTATGGCTATACCAACCGGTATATTATTGTGGCTACAAGGATTTTTTCAAATGGATTTCAGCAGCCCCGGGCTGCAGTGGGCTTTGCTGGCAACCGCCTTATTGGGCATCGTAGGCAGTGCAATAGCGACTGCCCTATTTTATATACTGGTGCAGCGGGCGGGGGGATTATTTGCTTCGATGGTAACCTATGGGATCCCGTTTGTAGCGCTTTTCTGGGGATTCATGGACGGCGAAAAGATAACCCCCGTTGAGATTTTCTGCCTGGGGATCATTCTTTGGGGTGTATGGCTGGCAAACCGGCCGGAGAAAAAGCTGGATGATTAATTTGGATTGAGGCAGGTTGAGAGTGGACGGTTACAATTCGTCAATAATTCGTCAGACGGAGGCCGTCAGAAGAACCATTGACCATTCACTATACCCCATTCACTATTGATATTCACATCTCGCAGCTCATGGCTCCCTCTTAAACCGACATAATCTCTTTTTCCTTTGCCGCCAGGTGTTTTTCCACGGCAGAAATATATTTATCGGTAACGCCCTGTACATTGGTTTCTGCATCCTTTGCAGCGTCTTCACTTAATCCATTCTTCTGAAGTTTCTTGATATGTTCGATAGCATCACGGCGGATATTGCGGATAGCTACTTTTGAATGCTCGCCTTCTGCCAGGCATTTTTTTACCAGTTCTTTCCGTCTCTCTTCGGTAAGTGGGGGAAGAAAGAGCCTGATCAGGGCCCCGTCATTTTGAGGAGTGATCCCTATATTGGCAGCAATAATGGCCCGCTCGATGGGCTGCAGCATGTTTTTTTCCCAGGGCTGAATGCTGAGTGTCCTGGCATCCAGGGCGCTGATATTGGCCACCTGGTTAATGGGCATGGGAGACCCGTAATAATCCACCACAATGCCATCCAGCATTTGCGGATTGGCTTTACCCGCCCTGATTTTCACTAATTCAGCTTCAAGGTGATTGATCGCCTTTTTCATGTGATCCTCAGAAACAGTCATAATTGATGCAATATCTTCTGCCATAATGGTTGATTTTAATATGCCGCCTGAACGGAAGGAAGGCAAAGCTAATAAAACAGGTGATGCAAAAAAAAACTGCCCCGTATGAGGGGCAGCATCCATAATCGGAAATTTTTAATTTTTATCGGCTACAGAAGCTTCCGGAGTAAGCGTCACCACCTTGGAAGTGGTCGTAAGCTTGGAAGTTCCGTTCAGCCCCTTTGCAATAACCATCGTGCGGCGGGGTTTGCGGTAATAAAGCAGCCCAAGACCTGCAAATGCCAGGGCCAGTATCACCATCAACAGGTAAGTAGGTCCCAGGGAACGACCCAGGTATGCCAATACGATGAAAAAAACATTAATACCAACACAGGTAAAAGTAACGGCAGCATGGTTTAAACCCCGGTCCAATAATAAATGGTGTACGTGATTTCGGTCAGGGGTAAAGGGTGAACAGCCTTTGGAAATGCGGATGGCAAAAACCCGGAGCGTATCCAGCAGGGGCACAATCAGGATGGAAAAGCCTATGGCCGCAGCTGAACTCACAGGAATACTTACAGCAGGAGATCCTGCAACATTGATGAACTTGATTACTAAAATGGAATTGACCAGCCCGATCATAAGAGAGCCAGAATCTCCCATAAATATTTTAGCCGGGTGGTGATTGAAAATCAGGAAAGCGACCAGGCTGCCCGCCATGGCAAAAGCCAGTAAAGCATAGGCCTGCTGGTCGATTGCAAAGAAATAAGTGCCAAACACCAGCATGGTCAGGATACCGAGGCTGGAAGCCAGCCCGTCAATTCCGTCGATCAGGTTGAAAGAATTGATTACAACTATAATGGTTAGATAGGATAATGCAAGACCGAATCCTTCGGGCACCCCGTCAAAACCCAATAACCCATGCATGCTGTCCAGCCTTACCCCGCCCAGGTGAATTAAAATGGAGGCGGCTATTACCTGGCCAACGAATTTCTTACTGGCCGAAAGCACCATCAGGTCGTCTTTCAGTCCCAGGAAAAAAATGACCAGGGCAGCAGCAAAAAAGTACTGGAATTCGGGGTTGAGATGACCCTGTATAGACAATAAAGCGGCTAATAAAAAGCCCCCGAAGATACCAACGCCTCCGAGGGAGGCGACGGGACGTGTATGAACTTTTCTTTCGTCGGGAATATCATATAATTTCTTCTGCTCCGCAATCTGCAAAACCACAGGAATGGCCAGGAATGTTATGATAAAAGAGACTGAAGCCGTTAATAAAACATCAAGCATCGAGCAGTTTTTAGCGGTACAAAAATAGGTTTAAGGTTCCGGTTTTCCTATTGTGCGTCACGTTTTTATATGCACTTATGCATTAAATTTCGATGAACACAGGATGATTTGATTTTAGACTCGCTTCAGATTGATTATCCCGGATGGATTTTGTATCGAAAAAGATTGCACTTTTGCAGCGCTAATCGACGGTTTGAATCACCAAGATACAAAAAGTTTAAAAAGAACTACTTTTTTATGGCAGAACTTTCGGCAATTGCATCACAAATACGGAGAGATATCGTCAGGATGGTTCATGGTGCCAGCAGCGGCCACCCCGGAGGTTCGCTGGGATGTACCGAGTTTTTCACCGCACTTTATTTCAAAGTGATGAAACACGACCCCAGTTTTAATATGAATGCGACGAACGAGGACGTATTTTTCCTATCAAACGGACATATTTCTCCTGTTTTCTATGCAACGCTTGCCCGATCCGGATATTTCGATATCAAAGAGCTGGCCAGTTTCCGAAAAATAAATTCCCGCCTCCAGGGTCACCCGGCAACCCATGAGCACCTGCCGGGAATCCGGATCGCATCTGGTTCTTTGGGCCAGGGGTTAAGTGCAGCCATCGGCGCTGCACTGGCCAAGAAACTCAACCATGAAACCACCACTGTTTTTTCCCTTCATGGAGATGGTGAATTACAGGAAGGACAGATCTGGGAGGCTGCGCTTTTTGCAGCGCATCATAAAGTGGACAACCTGATCTCAACGGTTGACTGGAATGGCCAGCAGATCGATGGACCTACCAAAAAAGTGATGAACCTCGGCGATCTCGGCGCGAAGTTTTCATCCTTTGGCTGGGAAATCATTCACCTGGAAAAAGGTAACGATATCAATGAAGTGGTGAAAACCCTTGAACATGCGAAAACCTTTTTGGGCAAAGGCAAACCCATTATGATTTTAATGAAGACAGAAATGGGAAAAGGAATCGATTTTATGGAAGGTTCGCATGAATGGCATGGAATCGCTCCGAATGATGAGCAATTAGCCAAGGCCCTGGCGCAGTTACCGGAAACATTGGGGGATTATTGAGTACAGTCC
>DASUMO010000010.1:0-2689 GCA_036277695.1 Chitinophagaceae bacterium | reverse complement strand
AGGTGAATATCGATAAAGGGTTGGCTCCTGGTTTCAGAAACCCCGTGCTTGAACGCATTTTCCACCAGGGGAATCAGTAATAACGGAGGCAGGGCCTGCTTCATATCTTCAATGTCATAGTTCAAATTGATACGCAAGGATTCATCGTAACGCAGTTTTTCCAGGGCGATATAATCACTGATAATTTTTAATTCCTGTTCGATTGCTATATACTCACCCCCGGCCTCATAGAGCATAAAACGCAGCATTTTCGAAAGGCGTAATATGGATTCCGGGGCCAGGTCTGATTTATCCCTTGACAGCGAATAGATATTATTTAACGTATTGAATAGAAAATGGGGATTGGTTTGGGACTTGAGATAGCTCAGTTCTGCTTCCTGCTTTTGAATGCGGAGTTGTTGAGCCGCCAGTTTTAATTTCCGGTAAGCATTGATATGCCTTATGATACCGAAAAAGAAAATCGAGGCTACGCTATAAGGGAAATGATAGGCGACCCCTTCCTCGGTGGACTCATCTGTCCGTAACGGTGTATAAAATCCCAGCTGGATTCCAAGATATCGCCAGGCATAAAGCCCAAAAGAAAATAACATCAGGAAAACAAATAAAAAAAAGATCCCGATCAGTATTCTTTTAAAGGAGAATTTTATATAAGGCAGGACATATTCGAAGAGGAAAAAATTCAGCACCGTAACATAAACCACCCGCCAGATATTATTCAAAAATCTTTCGGGGAAAAAAGTTTCGGTCTCTGATGTAAGATCGCTAAACAACCATAAAGACAGGAAGGCAAGCCCCACCCATATATAAAACCGAACCCGCTCCTTATCAATTGCCCGCTTCATTTTATTGTTTAAGTGATAAATATCGGTAAATCTTTCTCTTTACATTTTTCAGTCTACAGAATTGCGTTTTGGGTAAACCAACTGCACGCGAAGGTCAATCAGTTCGTGAAACGTGAATCGTGAATCGTGAGTTGAGGCCAAATTGGGGTGGGTATTGTCTATTCACCACTCCCCATTCACCATTTACAACGCCTACTCATTATTCAACAATCCACTCACGGCTCACAACTCACGACTCACGACTCCCGTCGTTCGTATACCCTAACCCGCTGTTTATTGACACCTGCCTCTGCAGCTGTTATTAATTGAATACTCTTGTGGAAATACGCATTATATGAAAAAGAGTTTAACCGTTTTCGTTGCCCTTTTATACCTGTCGGTTCTGTTGCAGGCCCAACCAGAACCGATGGCTGCAAATTGGAAAACCTGGTTCATTCAATCAGCCCAGGAATTTCGCTCCCCTGCTCCTTCATCTTACAAAGAAGAGATTGCCGAAGTGCTGGCCCGCCAAAAAAAGCTGGATGCAAGCGGCTGGCAACAGATCCTGTATTGGAATGCAGGTGCTCCTGGTTACCGCTGGCAGGAGATGATGTCGAAATTATGGATGACAGATACCGGCTACAACGGGGCCCTCGCCAATATGCTACTGGGTACAGCCACCTATGATGCAACGATCGCTGCATGGAATACGAAATATACTTTCAAACGCCCCCGTCCCTATGAAGCCGATAGCCGCGTAAAAGTTTTTGTCGTTAAACCTGAAAGTCCTTCTTATCCCTGTGAACATGCTGTTGCAGCCGGCGTAGCGGCCACCATCATCAGCCATTTCTTTCCCTTATTGAAAGATTCTGTCAATCAGCTGGCAGAACAGGCGATGGCATCGAGGGTCGCTGCCGGCACAGCTTTTCCCAGTGATACAAGGGCAGGATTTGAATTGGGGAAAAAGATTGCCGAAAAAGAAATTGAGCATACCAAAAACTTTACACCTAAAATTGCCTGGGATAGAAAAATACCCGATGGCCCGGGAACCTGGAAAGGGAAAAATCCTATGCTTCCTCTTGCAGGTTTAAATAAGACGGTGGTGCTGGAGAACAGCAGCCAGTTTCGCCCGGGGCCGCCTCCCGATTTTGCGAAAGACATGGAAGAGCTGAAGAACTTCAGGCAAAACTTCCGTACCCTGTCCAATGCTTTTTACTGGGCCAGCCAGTCTTTCTGGGATGAGCAATTGAACAAGAAAATATTTGAGCACAATATTCACCTGGACCCGCCCCGGGCTGCCCGCCTCTATGCGATTACCGCCGTTGCGATGTACGATGGCTTTGCCGCTTGCTGGGATGCCAAGTACGCGTACTGGGGGATTCGCCCGAATCAATATGATACGAGTTTTCGTCCGGCCCTGATGATTACGCCGCCTTTTCCCGGTTATCCCTCTGGTCATGCCGCAATCAGTGGCCTGATGGCTGAATTATATTCCTATTTCTTCCCGGCAGATAAGGCCTGGTTCCAAAAGAAAGCCAGGGATGCGGCAGAATCACGGTTCCAGGCAGGCATCCATTTCCGCACTGATAACGAAGTAGGCCTGGAACTGGGAAGAAAAGTGGCAGGGGCAATCATTCAAAGAATCAAAAATGATGGAGTCATGGATGAGTTCCCCTTTGTGAAAGAAATAAAAACCGCGAAAGCTCAATAATCATATAGCCGGATTATTCACAATGATCAATGCCAATTAAAACTGCCAGTATGAAAAAGCTTGTCATTTCGGCTGTAATCATCCTTACAGCACCATCCGCAATAGCTCAAATGGACATTCCTCCCGATGGAGGCAATATAAAAGCCATGATTTCGGA
>DASUMO010000009.1:0-10273 GCA_036277695.1 Chitinophagaceae bacterium | reverse complement strand
GATGCCCTTGAATTCCTGCCCTTTTAAAGCCAGGCTCAGCACATCATCCAGCTCGATAGCCTGGGTAGGTTTATCGCAGCCATTACATTGCGCGTCCAGGTAACGTCCCACCCATCCATTGGTCCAGTATTCATTGCTCTGGCTGGCTGTATGCCAGATATCCATGCTCCGGAAATGGGAACGATCGGGGTTGGGATAACCCACATTATTCAAAATGGCCAGGTTGCCCTCGTCATAAAACTCTTTGAAAGCAGGCAGGGCCGGGTGCAGACCCACATCATCTGTTAATGAAAGCGCTTTATCCTTTTTAATACCCAGCCGGGGTCTTGAACGGTAATAAATGTCATTTCTCACCGGGATAACAGTATTTAACCCGTCGTTACCGCCGCTGAGCTGGAGGATCACTACCACCTTATTCCCAATGGGTACCATATTCCTGCTTTCAAATGCTTTCAGGAATTTAGGCAGCATCATCGAGGCAGTTGCCAGTGAACCAATCTGGATGAAGTCTTTACGTTTGATAAGCATAGTTATAAAATTTGAGCTGCAAGCTTCTAGCTTTGACGTTTAAGAAGCTGGCCGGCTACAATAATGGCTACTTTCAATTTGTTCAAATAAAAACATTTCTTCACTTGAAACTGCTAGCAGCTAGTAGCCAGAAGCTAGCAGCTTCACCTAACACAATTGATATTCCGGCGTACACATCACCTGCAGGGTAGCGGTTTTAATAAAATTCTCGCGGCCGTTTTCATCCGAATATTTCCTGATCAGCTCTGCACCAACGCCGGGTTTCACCTGTAATAACACCTGCGAAATGGAAGAAAGCAGGTTCTCACGCGCCGTGGCATCAAAGTTTCTTACATAGGGCTGCCAATCTACATTCGCGTTAATCTGCTGGCGCTTCATCCCCCCGTAAGCTCCTCCTGCTTTTTGTCCACCACCCTGCTTATTCATTTTTACAACCCCTGTTTCATCGCTGTCTTTTTTTCCCATCATGGTGTCGTCATCATCCTTGGGACTTACATTCATTATATCTACATCATTGATCAATTTGGGAATCCGCATCCGCATCATGAGTGATGAGCTATCAATCCAGGACCGGCCACCCGGCCAACCCGCAACATTCGGCGGATAGAAAAGTAACTGTCCCAATACCCGCTGCAATAACATCAGTGCTTCCTCATTTTCCAGTTTCATGGGCAGCATGCGTTGAATTCCTACCAGTAACTCTACGGGCGACTTGATATTGGCGCCGATATTTTTTTCATCATAGAACCAATCGCTGGTAAAAATATCCTCCAGCAATTTGGCGATATCATAATTGCTTTTATAAAACCGGTCCGCCAGCCAATCCACTTTGGCGTTGTCTACATGGTTTTCATTCACAAAGAACTTATAGATTTTATACGACAGGTATTTCGCTGTTTGTTTTTCTTCCAATAAGATATCCAGCACATCCCCACCGTCAAAATTGCCTGTGCGACCCAACACCGTCTTGGAACCAAAATCATGTTGAAATTTGCGGAATATGAATTCTCCTTTCAGATTAGCGCTCCAGCCGGTAAAAGCCCTTGCCGCATCCTTGATATCATTTTCCGTGTAATGACCCCGGCCCAGGGTAAACAGCTCCATGACTTCCCGGGCAAAATTTTCGTTGGGGTGATCTTTCCTGTTTTGCTGGTTATTCAGGAAGTTGAGCATGGCTGCTGATTTCGAAACTTCCTTGAGCAGGTCTCCGAAATTACCCAATGCATTCCGGCGTATCACATCCAATAATCCCTGCTGGTAAAAAATATTAATATTACGGCAGGCAAAATGCCCATGCCAGAAGAAAGCCATTTTTTCACGGAGCTGGGCTGAACTGTTGACCATTTCCGCCATCCAGTAAAGATTCAGATTTCGTATTCCCTGCCTGTTCTTTTGCTGCACCATTTTGCGCTGGTCAGCATCCATTTCCTTTTTTTGCTGGCGGCCGATTTCCTCGATCCCCATCACCAACCCTTTCAGGTAATCATCCGCCACATCCAGGTAAGCCGGTCTTTTCTCCGAAGCTTTTACAAGGGCTTTATAATATTGTTTGGGTGTGAATTTGGAAAGATCAACAAGCTGTTCAACGGCCGGGCCAAAACCGGCCCTCCAGAGAAGGTGCTGGTTTTTTAGCTGGTTAGTCAATGACATGGGAAGTATAAATTTTGCTTTTCAGACTGATAGAAGGTTTCGGGGTTTAACGGACCAGGACAATTATCGGACTTTTAACGCAAAAAAGATCAAGCGATTGTAAACAGTGACACTTAATTTTATGATGAATTATCCTGATTAGTAAATATGCGGGTTCATGCAATCAAATACCTGTCCCCCCTGGTTATTTATATCACAGCTTTCCGCGCTTTTATGGTAACCGGATGGGAAACCTGGATCCCGGTGATCTATGCCTTTGTGATGATTCCCCTGGTTGAACTTTTTATTAAACCCGACCCAGGGAACCTGGATGCAGCCCAGGAAGAATTGGTGAAAAACGACCGGATCTATGATTATTTCCTTTATGTTATTGTATTGCTGCAATATGCTGCATTGGGGATGTTTCTCTATAGTTTTTCAGACAAGTCCTTAACCAATGCCGATATTATTGGACGGGTTGCAGTAATGGGATTGCTTTGCGGCTCCTTTGGAATTAACGTCGGTCACGAGTTGGGGCACCGGGTGAACCGCTTTGAACAAATCTTAGCCAAGGCTTTACTGCTTACCTCATTATATATGCATTTTTTCACTGAGCACAACAAGGGTCATCACAAAAGGGTGGCAACTCCGGAAGATCCCAGCAGTGCCCGTTATGGCGAGCCGGTCTATCTTTTTTATTTCCGGACTATCCTCTTTAGTTACCTGAGCGCCTGGCATATTGCTAATGATGAACAACGCAAAAAAGGCCGCCCTGCCTGGTCGGCCAGGAATGAAATGCTGCAATTCCAGTTGATCCAATTGGTTTTTGTTCTGCTTGTTTTCTTATTGTTTGGAGCATGGGTAACCTTCTATTTTCTCTGCGCAGCATTGATTGGCATTCTATTATTGGAAACGGTAAATTATATTGAACACTACGGCTTGCAGCGAAAAAAGACAGCCGAAGGCCGCTATGAAAGAGCTCTTCCTGTTCATAGCTGGAACAGCGATCATGTGATCGGGCGGGTCATGCTGTTTGAACTGAGCCGTCACTCCGATCATCATTACCTGGCCAGCCGGAAATACCAGGTTCTCCGTCATCATGAAGACTCCCCTCAAATGCCAACCGGATATCCAGGTATGATGTTGCTGTCATTGATACCTCCAGCCTGGTTTTATGTAATGAATAAAAGGATAAAAAAACTAAGAGCCTGATACCTCTTTGCTTTTCCCCAGGATAAATGCCCTCAGGTGAACTGCTTGTTCAGGAACCAACCTGGCCCGGGGGATCATTATTTCAAGAATAGATACCCAGCGTTTTTGACTATATAAGATAGGATCTGGTAATCCATGGCAACGGTCACAACGATTGATAAAAATAGTTTTCCCTGTGACTGTATCGGGAACTACTGTGCCTTCGGGAGGATAAATAGTAATATTCTTTCGCGGAGGCTCATAGGACCGTTGGGTAATTACAGGGCTGTTTCGCTTTTGACAGGCGGTAAGGAGTAAAATCGTTAAGGGCAGAAATAACTTAATAGTTTTTTTCATTATAGATGGAGAGTTCGTAATTATACGGAGTAGTCACTTTTTCGATTTTTGTTGAATGTGAATAAAAAATAAGCCCCGGGCTTACTATGCGGCTAAAAATAATTAATATATTCATCGGTCATTTTTTCAACACCAAACAATATACATTATTATGAAAAGACTTTTGCTAGTCATTGCAGCCGGTTTTTTACTGGTTACCGGCTGTAATAAATCCGGCTCCTCGCATGATGAACCAGTACCTGACGAAAACGATGCCATAGCGTTCCGGGATTGTGCTTCGCATGATTTGCTGGAAGAAAAGATGAATTCAGATCCTGCTTTACGTCAGAAAATGGCAGAAGTGGAAGCTTTCACCCGGCAGGCCCTGGACAACCCACAATCTTACAGGCTGGTGGATGGAGTTATTGAAATACCTGTTGTGTTTAATATCCTGTACCGGACTGCTACAGAAAATATTTCAGACGCACAGGTCAATTCACAGATTGACGTTCTCAACGAAGACTTCCAGGCTACCAACCAGGATATGGCAAATACGCCTGCCATTTTTCAGCCCGTACTGGCCGGCGCTGTCGGGGTTAGATTTGTAATAGACCAGGTAAACCGTAAATATTCCAATAAACGTAGTTGGAGCATCATGACGGAGGAAATGAAGTTTACTTCCTCCGGAGGTCTTAACGCGGTGGATCCTGCTACCAAATTAAATATCTGGGTGGTTAACAAGATGACCTACCAGGGAAGAACGATCCTGGGTTATGCCCAATTTCCAGGCGGCAACCCCGCTACGGATGGAGTAGTGCTGGGTTATAATTTTACTGGCCGTACCGGCTATGTCTCCTCTCCCTATAATAAAGGCAGAACGGCCACGCATGAAGTAGGTCACTGGTTGAATCTTCGCCATATCTGGGGTGATGCAACCTGTGGCAATGACCAGGTAAACGACACTCCCCAGCACAATACGTCGAATGGCGGCTGCCCTGCTTACCCTCATTACAGTACATGCGCGGGTAAGCCTGTGGAGATGACCATGAACTATATGGATTATACGTATGATGCCTGCATGTACATGTTTACAGCAGGTCAGAAAAACAGGATGCTGACAGTGTTTGCTTCAGGTGGTGCCCGGAACAGTTTTGCCCAGCCCTGATAAAAAAAATAATCATTGTTTCTAAGGAAAGGGTTGCGAAGCGACCCTTTCCTTTTAGCCAGCTATTGATCAGTTCAATAGTTTACTGCCAAAATAAGGTATCAATACCGATGGGAGGGTGATGCCTTCCGGAGTTTGATTGTTCTCCAGTATACAGGCAATAATCCTGGGCAGGGCCAGCGAACTGCCATTGAGGGAATGAACGAATTGTGTTTTATTGCCGCCATCCTTAAACCGGATCTTCATCCGGTTTGTTTGGTAAGCCTCGAAATTAGAGACAGAGCTAACTTCCAGCCAGCGTTCCTGGGCAGCGCTGTACACTTCAAAATCATAGGTCAGTGCAGATGTAAAACTCATATCACCCCCGCATAAGGCCAGGATACGATAAGGTAATTCCAGGCTGATCAATAATTTTTCAATATGGGCTACCATTTCACTGTGCACCTCATAGCTTCTATCAGGATGAACCAGTTGAACGATCTCCACTTTATCAAACTGGTGAACCCTGTTTAATCCCCTTACATCTTTCCCGAAACTTCCGGCTTCGCGGCGAAAACAGGGCGTATAGGCCGTCATACGGATCGGCAGATCAGTTTCTTTCAATATCTCGTCGCGATAAATATTCGTTACCGGTACTTCTGACGTAGGGATCAGGTAAAAATTATCCTCCGGCATATAATACATCTGGCCTTCCTTATCGGGCAACTGCCCCGTTCCAAAGGCGGTTACTTCGTTTACCATCAGGGGAGGCTGGTATTCGGTATAACCGGCCGAAGTATTAAAATCCAGGAAATACTGGACCAGGGCCCGCTGCAGTTTGGCGCCTTTTCCTTTAAATAAAGGAAAGCCGCTGCCCGTTATTTTGGCGCCCGTTTCAAAATCGACGATATCATATTTTTTGATCAGGTCCCAGTGTGGTGAAGCACCTGCAGCTAATGTAGGTTTAGTTCCCCCTTCTCTCACCACAACATTCTCTGCGGGTGTTCCGCCCAAGGGAACTTTATCAGATGGCAGGTTGGGCAGCTTAACCAATTCCTCCTGCAATTGTTTTTCCACCTCAGCCAATCTGGCCTGTATCGGGGCCAGTACATCCCTTATCCCCGAAACAGCTACTTTCTTTTCTTCGGCTTCCGCCTTCAGACCCTTTGCCATTAATTGCCCGATTTCCTTTGAAGCGGCATTTATTTTAGCCAGGCTATTATCCGATTCGAGTTGCAGTTTCCTTCTTTCATCATCAAGATTGAGTACCTGGTCAACCAGGCTTAATTCAGCAAAATGCTTAACCGCTAATCTTTGTTTAACCAGTTCAATATTATTCCTGATATAAGCGACCTGCAACATCTTTTTTAATTTGCGGCAAAGATAATGGAGTTAAGGCTCAAGGTGCAAGGCACAAGAAAGCAAGTCAGGAGGCCGTTAACCATGCGTGTATCTTGTGCCTTCTACCCTGTATGTTGAACCTTGTACCTTCATCTATTTATCTTTGCGGCCATGATAAGAAATGATGACCTGCAACAACGCTGGTGGAACCTGGAAACAAAACTCGTGGAGCGATTTGGTAAGAAGCCCGATATGGAAGCCATTCTTTTCCTGATCGGCTTACAGGAAACGGGATTTTTCAGGGAAAAGATCACCAAGGAACAAAAACAGGACCTCATGCATGTGGCTGTATGCAGCCTTTTAATCCCCAGCGGCTACTATGAACTGGACAGCTTGGATGATGAAGGCTGGCCGCATTTCAAACAACTTAGGCCCATGCCCGACATGAACGCCTTTGAACAGGAAGACTTCTTAAAGGATCATGTACTGCTGTATTTTGAGAACCATGATTTTTAATTGTATTCCCACTCATTTAATTGCGTTAATATGAAACTATCCGGTATTTTAATCGCCCTCTTTATTCCAGTATCGATGCTGGCGCAAAAGGCAAAGGATTCAACGCTTAGCAAAAAGGATCTTAAAAAAGATGTGTTATTGCAAACCAGTATGGGTGATATCACCATCAGGCTTTCCGACTCCACCCCTCTTCACCGGGATAATTTTTTAAAATTAGTTAAGGTTGGTTTTTATGACAGCCTTTTATTTCACCGCGTGATCAAAGAGTTCATGATTCAGGGTGGTGATCCAAACAGTAAAAATGCTGAACCTGGCAAGGCCCTGGGTATGGGCAGCGTAGGATACCGGGTACCTGCCGAATTCCGGACCAGCCTGTTTCATAAAAAAGGAGTGATCGCGGCAGCCCGCGATAATAATCCCGAAAAAGCCAGCAGCGGTTGCCAGTTTTATATTACCCAGGGTAGGGTCTTCAGCGAGGGCGGGCTGGATAGCCTGGAAAATTTCAGGCTACGCCGAAAAATACCAGCTGCTCAGCGGGAAGTGTATAAAACGATTGGCGGCGTTCCCCACCTTGATCAGAACTACACAGTGTTCGGGGAAGTCATCAAAGGTCTTGAAGTGGTTGATTCCATTGCAGCTGTTGAAACAAGTAAAGGTGTGGATACCGACCGGCCTTTACAAAATATAATGATTATCCGCGCCAAGTTGGTCAAGCGAAAAAAGAACAAGCGATAAAACTCAAAAAGGTTGTTTCAAACGAAACAACCTTTTGCTTTCATGGCTAAAGTTTATAGAGGTTAATAGTTTCCTTATTGGCCGATTCCCTGTCCGCCGGTTGTGTTTGCCCGTTTATTTTCATCCTCGATACCTGTCTTGCGCTGGCGGGCTGCTTTAATTTGGGCACTTCCGAAACGATAGCTGACGTTTAATTTAAACTGAGGTTGTTCGCCATTGCCATTCGCCCTTGCATTCACCCCGGCGAAATTGGTACTGCCTGCCCATTTCATGGTCTGGAAAACATCGGCCACCACGGCCCTTACATTGGCTTTCCCATTGAACAATGCCTTCTGGAATCCCATGTCCACACTGCCCATTGCTTCCGATTTAAATACACCCTGCCAGAGTGAAGGAGAAATAAACAACCCGCTTAATTCGGCTGTCCAACCCTTACCCAGCTTAATGCTGTTTTGCATAAAATAGGTGAAGGCAAATACGGACTGGTCTACTTTCCTGTCGCCGCCACCAAAATCAGCAACATAATGGGAATAGTTTGCATTCAGGGTAGCAAAGAAATTATACCATTTATACTGGAAGGGATAACTGATGTTCAGGCTGACTATGTCCTGCGTAGCCAGGTTTTTCTTGGTCAGGAATCCCTTTGTTTTGTCAATCGTATCGGGGAGCTGTGCAAAAATATCTTTGACGTGACTATAATTTAGCGTTGTGGTAAGTTTATACTTATAAATATTGGTAAGACCGATACTATTGGTATACTGCGGGCGCAACAGGGTATTCCCCTTCATATAAGTATACTCATTCAACTTGAACTCGAAAGGATTCAGGTCCTGGTAGGCCGGCCGGTCAATACGGCGGCTATAGCTGATCGTCCATTGCTTCATTGGGTTCTTATTAAAAGTGACTGAAGCGCTGGGGAAAAGATCGGTATAATCCCTGTCGAAGGTTGAATCATAACTTTCATAGCCGCCATTTTTCCTGGTGAAGCCCGTGGAGATGCCTTTCGAATGTGTATTCTCAGCTCTTAAACCTACCTGGATCATGATCCCGGTCTTAAGCTGCTTATTATAATTTACATATAAGGCATTGATATTTTCCTCGTACTCAAAACGGTTACTCTTTAGCGTATCCAGCACTTTCCCGGTATTATACACATCATAGCGCTGGAAATCATTGTCGGTATTAACTATCCCTACCTTACCCCCGATTCCCAGCTTACCGCCTTTAAAATTCTGCTCGTAATCTGCTTTGAAGGAATAAAGATCAATATCCGTGGGTGAGATCATATTATATATCACCCGGTTGATTTCAGTTGTACCATCAGCCTCGTAATAATAATTAGGCTGGTATTGGTTGGAGCGGATCTTATAAAAACCATAGTCGGCATCCAGGTTCAGCTCCTGGCCTTTTTTGACGTCAGCATAACGGTAATTGATATTGGTATTAACATTATTCCTTTCCATATCGTTGTGGTTGGTGGCATCCAGGATTTTTACCAACTGTCCGGTGGGCTGATAGGTAAAGTTCATCGGGCCGGCTGTATAGAAATCGTTATTCGCTATATTTCCGTTCACCACCACGCCCAGGGTATTATTATTATTGATAAAGTAATCAATACCGCCTTTAAAGCCATGGGTATTGTTCAGGAACCGCATGGTATTACGCTGCTCAAATAGAGTATCAAACTGCTCTTTCCGCATAAAGAACTTCATCAGGTTTTTACCATTATTATAGTTGTAGTTCCCGAATATGTTGATCCTTTTATTACGATGATTGAGTGCAAGGCCACCATTGTATTTGGCATAGGTTCCCTGCACATAACCTGCATTGACGGATCCGTTCGTGCCAAAAGCTTTGTTTTTCTTCAGGCGGATATTGATAATACCTGCATTCCCGGCTGCCTCGTATTTGGCAGAAGGATTGGTGATGATCTCGATGGATTCAATCTGTGCGGACTGCAGACTCTTGAGGTAATTGGGAAGATCGGTACCGGAAAGAGGTGAAGGTTTGCCATCAATATAAACCTGCACCCCGTTTTTACCTGCGAGACTGATATTATCATCCTTGTCAATCATTACACCGGGGGATTTCCTTAGCAATTCCAGCGCATCATTGCCAACGGCATTGATCGTGCCTTCCACATTCAGAATGGTTTTATCTGCCTTCACTTCGATCATAGGTCTTTGGGCAGTAACGGTAACGCCTTTCAATTCCCCGCTGGCTTTTACCAACACCAGTTCCGGTAAATTCGTATCACCTGCTCCGGACACCTCAAAAGCTGAAGTATACGCAGTAGCGTGTCCTACATGCGTTGCGCGAACCCGGTAATTACCCTCTCCAACATTAAAAGTATAGACGCCTTTATCACCGGTAACGCCTAACTTAATTACCGAAGAATCCTTTGCTCTTAATAAGGCCACTGTAGATTTCTCAATGGCTTTACCATTCGCATCTTTGACAATACCGGACACCTTCTGAGCCTGGACAGCTGCAACAGAAAAAATACCTGCAAGCAGTAATGGAAGAATCTTTCTCATAAGTTGAACCTCGTTTTAGATAAGGTGCCCAAAATTACTTCTCTCTGCACTCTTATAAAAGAACTCACCGACCAATGGAGTGAAACAGGTTATGAACGGCATGAAATTTCCGGTGAAATGCGAAAAAAAACAGAACGAATTGTTGATTCTCTGCATGATTTACCCATATTTGCAGCTCTAAACAGCTCATTATGAATTTTCCATCAAATCTTCGCTATACCAAGGACCATGAGTGGATTAGCCTGGAAGGGAATGTTGCTACGATCGGCATTACCGACTATGCACAACGCGAACTGGGTGATATTGTATATGTTGA
>DASUMO010000008.1:0-5007 GCA_036277695.1 Chitinophagaceae bacterium | reverse complement strand
TATAAGCGTAATACTGTGAATCAACCGCGCTATAGGTATGGGCTCCATTGATACCATAAGGAAGGGAATAATAACCTCCGTAAGAATGTTGGTCAAGTCCCGTTGTAAAATTTCTCCCGGATACAAAATTCCGGAGCGCCTGGGTTTCGGGTTCAGAAAAAGGAAAAGGACCCCAATAAGTATCACTTGATGTTGTAGATGACCCTCCCCCGCAACAACCCCAATCCACGCCATAATTTCGGTTCAGATCTACACCATAAGTACCGTTTCCATTATTTCGCCGGTTTTTGCGCCAGGTTCCACCCCCACCGGGATTGGTAGTTTGGTTATAGACATAGCCATCCGGGTTCATACAGGGAATAAAAAACTGTTCCCGGTTATCGACCAAATCCTTAATACGGGAATCAAGATTATAGTTTTGAAGCAGGTATTGCATGGTAAATATGAGGCTCGTCATCGTGATTGCTTCGCGGGCATGTTGCAAACCAAGGAATAACACTTCCGATTCCGGTTCATCAATGTCTGCATTGTCTGAAATCTTAACCCCGATCAGGCGACGGCCCTCCCAGCTAAATCCAATTGTAAATGTGTCAACAAGTGAAGGATAACTGGATTTCATCTCGTTGATCTTCGTGATCATTTCACTATAGGTGTAATAACCTCCCATACTTCCCGGGGTAAATGCAGCAGGGGTTGAAATAGAACTGGAGATGGGGCCACAAGTCGCTTCAAAATTGAGCTTAAACTGATCACCTGACCCTGTCTCCCGGTAGCGGTTGAAGTCAGCAAGATCATTGCGGTTCATAAAATCCTGCGCTTCGTCCTCCACCACGATTGCAATCCGCACATTATGCCTCCGTAAATCGCGGATGGCGTTCTTTCGTAAAGAAGTAAGAAAAGCATTTTCATCCGGAAGGAATTCGCCATGATCAAGATCCCTGCATAATGCCTGCAGGTCTGCCAGGGATCGATTGTCCAGGTAGATCTTTACGGAGCTATATCGATCTATTTGCTGGGCATTCAAAAAATTGCAGAAAAAAGTCAAAAAGAGAAATAAAAGTACAAGGCCCTTTTTTTTCATAAAATGGATATTATGGTGACTAGGAATTGTTTCCCGGCCTTTCACCTGCTGCAATCATTGATGGACAGGATTTGAAGCCGTTTGAAAGATAATAATTTAGTAAAATTGATCATGTGTTCTATTTACCCCCATACCTGAATAACTTATCACCCTGATATTTTGTACTTTTCAATAAAAGAATTGTATGCATTACCTGAAGAGCCTGGCTCCTAAAGAACTTGTTCCCGGTATAACCGGTTATTATGCCCATGGCAAAGACCTTACTTTAGGCTATGTGGAAATTAAGGCAGGCAGCGATCTTCCCGCACACCATCATATCCATGAACAGATCACGTATATCATAGAGGGAAGGTTAGACATGAAAATCGGGGACCAGTCCTGTTCGCTCACAGCGGGTATGTTCTATGTAATACCATCTAATGTGCAGCACTCGGCTATTGCCGTAACAGACTGCAAAGTAATCGACGTATTTAACCCGGTAAGGGAAGATTATAAACCACTTTCAACAACGTAAAAACTCGGGTTTACGAGATGATAACCGACTTTACTGGTTATTCCCTGAAATTCTTTTTCAACTCCATCAATTTATCATGAAAGGGATTTCCGGTTTTTGATGGGATCGCTTTTTTTGCGGGCTCCTGTTGGCTTTCCTTTTTTACTATTTTTTCCCCGGCTTCTTTCATGGACAAGGCTATTCTTTTACGTGCACTATCAACTTCCAGTACGGTCACCATCACCTTCTGGCCAAGTTTCACCGCTTCTTTGGGATCACTGATATAACGATTGCTCAGATGGGAAATATGAACCAGTCCATCCTGCTTAACGCCGATATCGACGAATGCGCCAAAATTGGTGATATTGGTTATGATGCCCGGAATTTTCATACCTGCTTTCAGATCTTCCATGGTATGGAGGTCTTCGGCAAAACGGAATTCCTCTATCGGGGAACGAGGATCACGACCCGGTTTTTCCAGTTCCTTCATTATATCTTCTATTGTAAACTGGCCCGCTGTTTCCGAAACAAAATCCCTGGTATTGATCTTTTTCCTGGTAGCTGATTGCCCGATCAAATCCCCGATACTGCAACCCAGGCTGGCAGCCATCGCCTCTACAATATGATAACTCTCGGGATGGACGGCAGAATTGTCCAGGGGATTTTCAGCCTGCGGTACGCGCAAAAATCCTGCACATTGTTCAAATGCCTTAGGCCCGAGCATGCTGACTTTTTTTAATTCCGCGCGGCTTCTGAATGCACCGTTCTTTATTCTGTACTCAACAATATTGCGGGCTACGGTGGCACTCAGGCCTGATACATGCATTAATAAATGCTTGCTGGCCGTGTTCAGGTCCACCCCTACGAAGTTGACACAACTCGCCACCACCTGGTCAAGCGATTCTTTCAACCGGTTCTGATTCACATCATGCTGGTATTGCCCCACCCCAATACTTTTTGGATCGATCTTTACCAGTTCACTTAGCGGATCCAGCAGGCGGCGGCCAATACTAATGGCACCTCTTACGGTAACATCCTGGTCGGGGAACTCTTCCCTGGCCACTTCGCTGGCTGAATAAATGGAAGCTCCGCTTTCATTGACCATGAATATGGAAACTGGTTTTCCAAAATCGATATTTCTGA
Source organism: Chitinophagaceae bacterium (assembly GCA_036277695.1). Classification (GTDB taxonomy): domain Bacteria; phylum Bacteroidota; class Bacteroidia; order Chitinophagales; family Chitinophagaceae; genus CADEDV01. Next base: position 2,290 of record DASUMO010000008.1, on the reverse strand, counting down.
CCAGTTGTTCTGTTTCCTTGCTGGCCGTACCATTCCCATAACCGATTGCCTGGATTTCAAATTTTATTACGAGGTCTTTCAGTGTCTCCACAGCAACCTTCCAGTCATTTTGAGGTGCGTGGGGATATATCGTGGTATTGTATAAAAGATTACCCTGTTCATCCAGGCAAACGAGTTTACAACCCGTACGAAAACCCGGATCTAATGCCAATACCCGTTTATGACCCAGGGGTGAGGCCAATAATAACTGGCGGAGATTATCGGCAAATACGAGTATCGCCTCCTCATCTGCTTTTGCTTTACTGAGCGTTCTGAACTCTGTCTCAATGGAAGGCTTTAATAAACGGCTGAAGCAATCTTCGATAGCCAGTGCTACCTGCTGTGACACGGCATGTGATGCTTTCAGGAATTTCTGTTTTAAATCCGCGACAGCTTTTTCTTTTTCGATATGAATATCCATGATCAGGTAGCCATCTTTTTCTCCCCTCCTGATCGCCAGTAGCCGGTGCGAAGGACACCGGGCCAGGGCTTCGCTGTATTCAAAATAATCCCGGTATTTCTGGGCATCTGTGTCTTCTTTCTTCGAACTAATAACCCGGGATGAAACCATGGCTTCCGCAATAAAGAGTTTACGGATACAATTACGGGCCAGTTCGTGCTCGGCAATCCATTCTGCGATGATATCCCGGGCGCCCTGCAAAGCGGCTGAGCTATCCTTCACCTCTTCATTGATGAATGCAGTTGCTTCTGCTTCGATATCAAATAGTTCCTGCGCAAATAATCGCGTAGCCAGGGGCTCTAAACCTTTTTCAATCGCGGCCGTTGCCCTGGTTTTACGTTTGGGCTTAAAAGGAAGATAAATATCCTCCAGTTCGGTGGCATCGATACAATCTTCTATCCGCTTTTTTAACTGTGGGGTCATTTTGCCTGCTTCCCCAATCGTTTTTTCAACGGTTTCTTTTCTTTTTTCCAGCTCATTGAAATAATTGATTTTTTCAATGACCTGCCCGATAGCCACTTCATCCATATTGCCCGTAGCTTCTTTACGGTATCGTGCAATAAAAGGGATGGTTGACCCTTCTCCATGCAATTGTTCAATACTATTAACCTGCCGCAGTGAAAGATTTAATAAACCGGCGATATGTTGAGAATATTTTAGTTCCATTGCTTGTTTTTGGGGGAGCAAATGTAAAGGTAGCGGGAAAAGAAAAAAATTTATTTGTGTTCCCAATTTGGTATAGGATTTTACCGTTCTGTTTTGTTCAGCTATCTTCGGATGCAACATTTCCTGCATGCGATCCCTTTTCCTTTCCTTCTTTTCATTTCTTTGTCCTTTTTCTGCTTTGATAAGCCAGGCAGATAATGAAATACAAGTTTATGCCTCTCCCACTATCCAACTGCGATGGACCATTTTCGAACTGCACAGCAACTATACTTTGAAAGGAAGTAAATTGCTGGCTGATCCTAAATCTGCCAAGTGGACCAATGAGACACTGGAGATCACGCATGGTGTGGGTAAGAATTTCGAGATCGGTTTTTATACATTCATGGCGATCGCTCCCGGCGGGGGCTTTCAATATTTGGGTAACCAGTTAAGGCCAAGGGTTACGGTACCGGAAAGCTGGAAATGGAAACTTGGCGCCAGCTTATCCCTGGAATTCGGATTTTTCAGACCCAATGACAGCACCGATTTTTACTGGCAGGGTGAACTCCGCCCCATTCTTGATAAGACAATCGGCAACTGGTATATTGCCTTTAACCCCAATATTGATTTTGTATTAACCGGCGATGACAAGGGTGTGGGTATTGCCCCGCAATTCAAAACCGTTTATACGATCAATCAAAAATGGGGATTTGGATTTGAATACTATGGAGGGTTGGGTTCATTTAAAAGAATTCTTCCCGGCAATCTCCAGGAACACCTGCTGGGGCCGATGATAGATCTGTATGTGCACCCCAAATGGGAACTGAACGGGGGTTTCCTCTTCGGCTTAACGGAAAATTCAAACCAGCGGATATTTAAATTACTACTTGGCCGGAGAGTGGGTAAATAATATCCTATTTTTTAACGGTGAACCTGGCTCCTGCAAAAAAACGGATACCCTGGTTGGGTGCGTATACATAAGAAGGATCAAAAGTCAGTGCGTAGGGATTTTCAGCTGTAGCTACTATTTTCCCAGATGCATCATATTCTACTTTTTTATCAAAAGGATCATGCGATCGGGCAATAATAAAAGGGGTATTTCTTGCCGGTGTCCAGTTCAACAGGTTTTTAACCCCGCCAAAAAAT
>DASUMO010000007.1:0-3148 GCA_036277695.1 Chitinophagaceae bacterium | reverse complement strand
ATGCGATGTATAAGGAAAGATGGGATTTGAAAGGCGGGAACAAATGTCCACCATCACAACATTATCAAACAACGTTAAATCTGGAATCAGCAATCAATTTCTAAATTCACAATATGGCAGACAATAGTTATGATGCAATTGTAATTGGCTCCGGTATCAGCGGAGGTTGGGCAGCAAAAGAACTCTGTGAAAAGGGTCTGAAAGTAATCATGCTGGAAAGAGGCAGGGACCTGAAACATATACAGGATTATGCCGCCAGCAATCAACCGGTCTGGGATTATCCTCACCGGGGTTCCCGTACCCAGCAAATGGTAAAGGATTATCCTTTTCTGAAAAGGGATTATCCCCTCAATGAAAGAAATCTTCATTACTGGGCAGTCGATAAGGATTCTCCTTATACAGAAATCAAACGCTTTGACTGGTATCGTGGCTACCATATGGGTGGGCGTTCCCTCATGTGGGGGCGTCAGTCCTACCGCTTCAGTGATATCGATTTTGAAGCCAATGCCAAAGAAGGTATTGCGGTGGACTGGCCTATTCGTTATAAGGATATTGCCCCCTGGTATGATCATGCCGAAAGCTTTGCCGGTATCAGTGGTTCCCTGGAAGGTTTACCCCAATTACCGGACGGAAAGTTCCAGCCTCCCATGGAATTGAATTGCGTGGAAAAAGATGTAGCCGCCCGTATCAAGGAGCACTATAAAAATATGCGGACGCTGATCATCGGCCGCGTTGCTAACCTTTCCGTGGCAAAGCTGGATGAGAACCGCCAGTGCAATTACCGTGATATGTGCTGGAATGGTTGTCCTTTCGGCGGTTATTTCAGTACGCAGTCTTCTACCCTGCCGGCCGCAATGAAGACAAACAACCTGACAGTTCGTCCATTTTCCATAGTCAGGAAAATTTTATACGATAAGGATACAAAGAAAGCCACAGGTGTGGAGATACTGGATGCCGAGAACAACCAGACTTATGAATACAAGGCCAAAATAATTTTTGTGAATGCCTCGGCGCTTAATTCAACCTGGATACTCATGAACTCAGCTACGGATATCTGGCCGGGCGGGTTGGGCAGCAGCAGCGGGGAATTGGGTCATAACCTGATGGATCATCATTTTCGCTGCGGTGCCAGTGGAGAAATGGAAGGCTACGAAGACAAATATTATTTTGGTCATAGACCCACCGGTTTTTATGTTCCCCGTTTCCGCAATCTCTCCGGTGAAAAAAGGGAATACCTGCGTGGCTTTGGCTACCAGGGCGCCGCCAACCGTGCCGGCTGGAACCGCGAAGTGGCAGAGTTAAGCATCGGCGGTGACTTTAAAGATGCCTTATGTGAACCGGGCAACTGGAGCATAGGGATGACCGCTTTTGGTGAAATGCTTCCCTATCATGAAAATAAAATCTCGCTCGATAACAATAAGAAAGATAAATGGGGTTTACCGGTTCTTGCATTTGATTGCGAAATAAAAGATAACGAGAAAAAAATGCGGGTCGACATGATCAACGATGCCAAAGAGATGTTTGAAGCGGCGGGTGTGAAAAATGTGAATACCTGGGACGGGGATTATGCACCGGGTATGGGTATTCATGAAATGGGAACTGCACGCATGGGCAGGGATCCAAAAACCTCGGTGCTCAATGCAAATAACCAGGTTTGGGATGCGATGAATGTTTTTATTACCGATGGCGCTTGTATGACCTCGGCTTCCTGTGTCAATCCGTCACTGACCTATATGGCATTGACGGCCCGGGCGGCTGATTATGCTGTAAGAGAACTTAAGAAATTGAATATTTAATGAAGAAAGCTTTTTTTAACCTAAAATAAAATCCCTTGCCCATTATTGGTGAAAGGGTAAAACATATGAACAGACGAGAGCTTTTAAAACAAATTGCCATCCTTACCGGTGGCGTGGTGGTAGGCGGTGAAGTTTTTTTAACCGGTTGTAAAAGTGGTCCCGCTACCGAAGTAGGATTTACACCCGCGAATATTAGCCTGCTCGATGAGATCGGTGAAACCATCCTGCCGGCAACTTCCACCCCGGGCGCCAAAGCGGCAAAAATCGGGGAGTTCATGCGGGTGATCGTGAACGATTGCTATGAAGAAAAAGACCAGAAAATATTCCAGGATGGACTGGCTAAGTTCCAGGAAGACTGTAAAAAAGAAAAAGGAAAAACCTTTATGGATTGCAGCCCCCAGGAAAGACATGATTTCCTGGTAGCCCTGGATAAAGCTGCCAAAGAAAACCAGGCCCGCAAAAAGGAGATGGAAAAACAGTTGCAGGAGATCAAACAAAAAGAACAAACCGACCAGGGTGCCAAGGACCCGGTTAAGGAAGAAATACCCACGCACTATTTTACCATGATGAAACAACTGACACTTTGGGGATATTTTACGTCGAAGGAAGGAATGATGCAGGCTTTACGCTATGTGCCGGTTCCCGGCAAATACCAGGGATGTGTTGATTATAAAAAAGGAGACAAGATCCAGGTGGGTCTCGATGGTTAACTAAAAATTCAAACCCATGAATCAAAGTCGCAGAAAATTTATTAAACTATCAGGCGCGATGGGGACAGGCATTGCCTTCAGTTCATTAACCGGCCTGGCGCTTAATTCTTGCGGGGGACAGAAAATAGACAAATTCGGATTGGGACTTTATACTCTTCGGGACGATTTACCAAAAGATCCCAAAGCTGTTCTAACGGAAGTGGCCGCAGCAGGGTATAAACAAATCGAAAGTTACGAAGGACCCCTGGGCATTTTCTGGGGGATGGGTCATACGGGTTTCAAAAAATTAATGGATGACCTGGGTATGACGATCGTTGCCAGCCATGCAGATATCAATAAGGATTTTGAAACTAAAGCTGCACAGGCAGCTGAGATCGGCATGAAATATTTATTGAGTCCCTGGCTGGGTCCCCAAAAAACGCTGGACGATTATAAAAAAGCTGCTGAAACATTTAATCAAAAAGCTGAGATCTGCAAAAAGAACGGGATCCGTTTTGGTTACCATAACCATGATTACACGTTTATTCCGCTGGAAGGGCAAATGCCCCAGGATATCCTGATGAGTAATACGGATCCTTCCCTGGTAGATTTTGAACTGGATATTTACTGGATCGTAACCGCGGGACAGGATCCTGAGGCCTG
>DASUMO010000006.1:0-6563 GCA_036277695.1 Chitinophagaceae bacterium | reverse complement strand
AGCCATTACAGCGCATTATCTTATCCCCGGTTTTAGCTGGCCACTGGCTTTTGTTCTGGGTGCCATTGTTTCGCCCCCTGATGCAGTGGCAGCCTCCGGGATCATAAAAGGACTGGGACTGAACAAAAAAGTAATCACTATTCTGGAAGGGGAAAGCCTGGTCAATGATGCATCAGCCCTCATTGCCTATCGTTACGCCGTAATGGCTGTAACAACAGGAACCTTTGTATTGTGGAAGGCCGGTCTCCAGTTTTTAATCGTCGCCGGTGTGGGTATCCTGATTGGTGTTGCAATCGGGTACCTGTTTGTAATGGCGCATAAAATGATTGAAAATAACGTGGTTGTTGAAACCAGTCTCACCCTGCTTTCTCCATTTGTTTCTTACCTCGCGGCAGAGCAATTCCATATGTCCGGGGTGCTGGCGGTTGTCAGCACCGGGCTGGTTATGTCCTGGAGAGCCCCGGAGGTCTTTTCCTACCAGGCAAGAATGAGCTCCAGGGTTGTATGGAACACGTTGATATTTTTGTTACAGGGTTTTGTATTTATAATGATCGGTCTTCAATTGCCGGCAATTATGCGTAACCTGGGCAATTATCGTTTTCCGGAGATCCTGGGTTATGGATTACTCATCAGCGGGATAACCATTATAGTCCGCATCATCTGGGTGATAGCCGGGGCCAACTTGCCAAACTTTTTTAGAAAAAAGAAAGACAATGCCGATCCAAAAGGTGCGAATGAAAACGATGACAGCACCTGGAAAAATGTGCTGGTGGTAGCCTGGACAGGAACGAGGGGAATCATATCCTTGGCGGCCGCCCTTGCTTTACCCCTCGTATTAGAGGATGGAACTGCTTTTCCGCAAAGAAACTCTATTATTTTCCTGGCTTTCGTGGTCATTTTCGTCACCCTGGTCGTACAGGGTCTTTCGCTACCCTTGCTGCTTCGGTGGTTGAAGATAAAATCACAGGATAATACGGATGCAGAGGTAAAAGAGCTCCAGTTACATCTCGCTACCAGCACCATTCACTTCATCGAACAGGATTTACCCATTCAATTGGATGGCAGTTTACAGGAAAAATTAAAAGGAAAATATGAAGAGTTAATCCAGGGCCTGAGCAGGGAAATCCGTCGTCAAAAAAAAGGGAAGGTTGCCGGCGATAAAGCAGCTGCGATCGCATCGGACAACTTGTTGAATGCTCAATTAGAAGTGTGCAAATTCCGAAGGGCATTACTTTTAAAATTACATAAAGAAGGAGACTATAGTGATGCCGTGATCCGGCAGTTAGAAAGGGAAATGGATATAGATGAATTAAAACTAAGCCAGGCGGTGCCAAAATCCGAATAAACGATTGATTCAACTTTGTTTGCACCAGATTATCAAATCGCCTAATTTTTGTTGTTAGATGGAAGACATTCGCGGCATTGTGTTATATTCGTTTGGCCACCTAAGTTTCCAGGTGGATTTTGCTCCCCATGGGGGCCAGCTTACCATCAAATATTTATCCGGCGTATTTTATTTACCCAGCAATGCTGACAAATAACTATTTGCAGGAAGACATACAAACCCAATACGTGAAGAATGATTTTTAATTTAAACCAGGGAGCAAAAAATATACGGATAAACCCTAAATTCATCCCGGGCTTGCAGCTATATTGCTGCAGCCGGTTTGGGCTGGTAGGGATCATTCCTGCTAATAAACTAATCTTTTGAACCTGTATATTAAAAATATGGTTTGTATCCGCTGCCAAATGGTTGTAAAAGCGGAACTGGAAAAATTGGGCTTACACTATGTGAGAGTGGACTTAGGTGAGGTGGAGGTTCTTGAAAATATGTCGGCTGAACAACAGGCCCAGTTTAAAGTGGCGCTGCTGAAATCGGGTCTTGAATTAATGGATGACAAGAAAAGTGTGCTGATCCAGCAGATTAAGAATATTATTATCGAACTGGTTCATTATTCTGACGAACCATTGACGATCAACTTTTCCGAATTCCTGGCTCAAAAACTGGGTTACAATTATACCTATCTGGCCAATCTTTTTTCAGAAGTCCAGGGCACTACGATTGAAAAGTTCCTGATTGCGCACAAGATCGAAAAGGTAAAAGAATTACTGGTCTACGACGAGCTTAATCTTACTGAAATCGCTTACCGCCTGCACTATAGCAGCGTTTCACACCTGTCTACCCAGTTCAAAAAAATAACGGGGCTTACAGCTTCCCACTTCAAGCAGCTAAAAGATAAAAGACGATCCATGCTGAATGATCTGAGTGATTTGTAAAATCAGCCCCCCTGTTTTTTTCTGTTCCCATTTCTCGCTTCTTGAAACCCTGGAGACATCCGATCTGTGAATTATATAACATATTTACGAAATCGTATAATACTAATGTCTGACTGGCCCCCGATATTTGTATCGGTTTTTCAAAGGATATTGGATTTTAGACGGGGCTGGATTTCTATCCTGGCCCTTTTTTTTGTCTCGGCCTTAATACCACGGTCAGCGAGCACCACAGGTTCTGAAATCTGTGAATGATGTAATTTATTAGCAGACTTGTGTAATGATTTCCTGGAAAAAGAACTGCAACTTTGTTTTATCATCCCCCATTATTTACTACCTGAAGTGCTGAAGACCCATGGGTTATCCTGCGAAATTCCAAATTTCATAAAGCCTAACAGGCGATGTAAGATGATTTTGATTACCATAAAAAGCGGATTTGGGTAAAGTAAATATGATGGGCCAGTATATTAATATTAATCAAACCAAAATAATCGTTCAATGAATAACGCTACCGGCTATTGTCTCCCCTGTAAGCCCCGGGTGATATCCAAAATAACCAAAACCGGAGCCAGTCAATTTACTTCCGCCCTGGCTCACGAAGTCCGGAATCCATTGTCTAATATCAATCTGGCGGTGGAAATGCTAAAGCGGATCAGTAAAGATGCCGATGAGAAACTATACCTGGACATTATTATGCGGGCTTCCTGGCGGATCAACCAGTTAGTATCAGAGTTTCTTACAACCTCGCAGTCAGATGAGACAGGCTGGGAAGAACATTCCATTCACCAGCTAGTTGACAATGTATTGGCTATGACGGAGGACCGGATCAGGCTTAAAAATATTAAAGTCATAAAGGAACTTGCCGAACAGGATTGTACGGCCGTAATGAATATCCCCAAAATGAAGATCGCTTTGATAAATATAATAATCAATGCTATTGACGCCATGGATTCGGTAAAAGGCGAACTAAGACTCAGTACTAAATTAAGTGACGGGAAATATGCTTTAATTATTGAAGACAACGGATGCGGGATCAAAAAGGAGCACCTAAAGAAAATATTCAGACCTTATTTTACCAGTAAACCCGGCGGAATGGGACTTGGGTTGTCGACTACACATGCAATCCTCCGGTCAAGCCATATAAAAGTAAACGTTGAACCGGTGCAAACAGGAGGAACACGTTTTATTCTTCTTTTCGATCAAAAATACCAGTCATTTTCTCTGAATAAGCAGGAAATAGATCATCATTGTGTCATTGAAAAATTAGACCATTTCCCATTGACCGAACTACGCCGAAAAACCTCCGCTGGCACTACTGGTTAAATACTTATCCCCACATTCAATTTGACCCCGTCATAACGTTGAATTTTCCCGGTAGTCTTGAAAGAAATATTCTGGTATCCCATACCAATGAGTATGCCGGGAAACCGGTTTTTTAATCTCAAACTCATTCCAGCCAGTACGGCAAATGATACCGTCCCTTTCGTGGAAATTCCTCCGGCTGAATTATCATGCAAAACAAATCCCGGCTGGGCTGCAATAAAAGGAGTAATGTTTTTATCGATGCCTTCAAGAAAAGCCCGAAAATCAGCAGAAACAATGCTGTATTTGGTTTTCTTTTCACTGAAGGTAAACATGTCAAAGGAAAGGCCTGTTGTAAATGCGCCGGTACGGATGCCCAAACCAAAATTCACTCCGACCGAAGTCTCAAATTTAGCACTGCTGAATAACGCCGTACCCACGCTCCCATAGCCCGCAATTTGAGATTCTGCCAGTAAGGGAAGCAGCAGTAATATCAGCAGTGTTTTGCGCATGGAGGAAATGTGGGGGATTTCGTATTTGAAATATACTAAGAATTTAATTTATTTGAAGGGAAGACTTTAGCTCCATTACATTACTATCGGCTCCTGCTTTACCACTCCTTTTTCTTTTTCATGTAAAATTCAGACTTCGCTAATTATCGCCAGGACATGGTTTCAAAGTCCCTTTTGATCAAAAAAATGCTGCCATTCATCGAAAATTGATTATCCTGCCGGGAAATCGTCGTACCTTATAGTTATTAAATAATACGGTATGAAAAAATTGTTGATTGTACTCCTGTTACTGGCTGGCCTTACAGCTATTGCTTTCGCCAGCCTGAGCGGCCGTAAAAGCAGCAAACAAGACAAACAGGCTATCGAAAAGAAAGCCGATAAGCCTGAGAAGAAAAAAGAATGCAGGCGTTCCTGTATTTTTAGTTAGTGTGCTGCCGTAGATAATCCCTTCCGGGTTGATCAGCCAGAATTCGGAAGGGATTCTTCTTTTATTTTATCTGTTGCAGGATGAAAAAAATCCCGGTCATACTCCTGGTATGTATTTTCCACTCTTCCCTTTGGGCCTGTACCACTTTTTTTATATGCAATAAAGACGCAATGGTATTCGGCCGGAATTACGACTGGGTTACGGATATAGGTATGGTAAACAGCAACCTGAAAGGCCTTTCTAAAACATCCCTGAAAGCTGCGGAAGGCGAATCCATCAGTTGGGTTTCCCGGTATGGCAGCATCACATTTAACCAGTATGGCAAAGAATTCCCAACCGGGGGGATGAATGAAAAAGGGCTGGTCGTTGAATTAATGTGGCTGGATGAAACAAAATACCCCGCCCCTGATCATCGGCCCGCCATCGGTGTATTGCAATGGATACAATACCAGCTGGATAATTGCGGCACCATTGACGAGGTCATTGAAACCGACAAAAAACTAAGGATCGCATCCACCGGCACCACGCCCCTGCACTACCTGGTGGCAGATGCCAATGGCCATGCCGCTACCATCGAATTCCTGGAAGGAAAAATGACCGTGCATCAAAGTTCACAACTCCCGTTGCCGGTGCTGACCAATAGCATCTACGGTGAATCGCTTAAACTATACCAGGCTGCGACCGGAAACGGGCGTGGCAGCTCCTTTGCATTTGGCAATAATTCCCTGGAGCGATTTGGCAAGGCCTGTGAAAGGGTAGAACAATTCCGGAAAGGAGAAATTACAAAGCCGGTAATTGATTATGCTTTTGAGATCCTGCAGGAAACAGCCCAGGGAAACGCTACCAAGTGGAGTATCGTGTATGATGTGAAAAAGAAAAAGATCCATTTCAAAACCCATCGTTTTACAGGGGTCAAAACCCTGGAGTTTTCCAGTCTTAAGTTTGACTGCCAGTTTGCAGCCAAATCCTTGGATATGAACCAGGAGCTATCCGGCAATATCAGTGAAAAAATGGAGGATTACAGTGGTTCCCTTAACGAAAGCCTGCTTAAAATAGCTTTCCGGGAAAGTTCCGCCTATATAAACGTCGGAGAAAAAGCCATAGCTGCACTGAGTCAATACCCAGCTCAAATCCGTTGCCAGTAATGATTGAGATGTCGGGTACATAATATTGATAACCAGCTGTTAACGCAAATTAATTCACCCGAAACCTTGCTGATTAAAATTTTTACCGGCCTTATTTTCCAAACCCCTAATTTTGATTCCTGCGCTTACCCATTCGATTCTTACCATACTAGTTTCCCATTAAATTCTGAAGAACGATCCATTAAAGACTGGCTTATTGACCCGGCACACGAATTAAAGAACTTCAAAAAAAGGGAGGATGTATGTTTACCTATGATCTGCTGGAAACCGGATGCTATTACCTGGTAAAGGAGAAAGATGATTCACCGATCACCTTAATCAAAGTGGCGGTGGAATCGGATCATTGCCTGTTTATTCAGCGCTTTGATGATCCGACAGAAACGGAATGGAAATTAAAAAAAGATTCCCTGGCCGATATTATCGAATGCCTCAGTGATGAAGCTGTCAAAGCTTGGGAGGAGCATTACAAGAGTAATGAAGATGCCTATTATGAGGAAGATGATGATGATTGAGTCGTTCCCATTCATGTAATTTTTTTTCCCGGGGTTGGTCAAAGGAATTATTTTTAAGGTTGATCAACCCCATTTTTATGCCTTTTATTACACGGGGCAATTGTCTCGGTCTTTTTGCAGGAATTTTGTTTTCCAGCCTGCTCCTGGCACAACCTGCACCTGAGCGGACCGAAGATTACCTCCCCACTGATTATCTCGGAAAGGATTTTCATTCCGGCCGCCGTGAAGCCCTCCGTGAACTATTGCCGGATAATTCAGTGATGGCTGTATTTGCCTATCCCACCCGTACCTATTCGAATGATGTGGAATACCGCTATCACCCCAATCCCGATCTCTATTATTTCAGTGGTTACAAGGAACCTCATGCCCTGTTGCTGATCTTTAAATCCGA
>DASUMO010000005.1:0-9226 GCA_036277695.1 Chitinophagaceae bacterium | reverse complement strand
CTGTTGCAGCCAGGACTGCCAGGACTTTATTCACCTGCCCGCTGAGGAACAAAAAAAATTGCGTTCAGGAATTGATAAGGGAAGAAATGTGTTCAATAAAGCCAGGAGCCGGAAAATCGGGAAGGGGTAGGTAACAGGAATTAAGCATTCAGGGGGTAATTAAGCCATTTCAAAGCCAGCTTAAAAAATAACCAACCAAAGATCCCCCGATCACGATCCAGGCACTGTTAATCCGGGAAAAGCCAAAAGTGACCAGCAGGGCCAGGCAAGCTATGGTCACACTGCGCCACTCAGTGATGGTTTCTTTACCCATTATAACACAGGTTCCGGCAATCAGGGCTACCGAAGCAATATTCACCGCATCGAGGAAAACAGCAAAACGGGTGGAATCGCGTAATCTCTTCACCAGTGGGTTCAATAATGCCACAAAAAGGAAGGCCGGAAGAAAAATGGCAATGGTGGCCACCAGGGCACCGGGTATACCATTGAGAAGATAACCGATAAAAGTGACAGCGGAAAATACCGGTCCCGGGGTGAACTGCCCCACCGCGATGGCATCGATCAATTGCTGGCGGGACAGCAGTCCTGTTTGAACCAGTTCCGTATCGATAAAAGCAAACAACACATAACCGCTTCCGTAAAGGATAGCGCCTATCTTTAAAAAGACCAGGAAAAGCTTTGTATTGGTGACGAGGAAAGTAATGGGCTGCACTACCTGTAAAAATGTAAGGGGAAGGATGGAGTGAAGCCTGCCTGATCGCCTTCCTCTTTTCATGATTTCCCCTGCCAGGGCTATTGACCCGGCACCAAACATGAGCAATATTTCTGAAATGCCTGCGAGGTAGAGCACAAAAACCAATATACCCAGCATTATCATCATGGTTGACCTGGCGGCACGTTTCGCCAGCGGAAAAACGGCGGCAAGTATGATGGCAATGATAGCCGGCTTGATGCCATAAATAAAAGGCTGCACAGCCGGTAACTGTCCATATTTGGAATATAGTACAGCAATGATCCCTGTGAGTAGAACGGCAGGAACAATAAAGCAAACTCCTGCAATCATCAAACCTTTCCAGCCGGCTCTTTCCTGGCCAATATGAATGGCCATTTCAGTACTATTCGGCCCGGGAATCAGGTTGGTGGCGCCCACCAGGTCCAGGAATCTCTGTTCGGTCAGCCATTTTCGTTTGTGCACGACTTCATCCTGCATCATGGCAATATGGGCGGCCGGCCCGCCAAACCCGATGATCCCCAGTTTTAAAAAAAGGGTCACCAGTTCGTATAAGCGATTTCTTTCCTTCACGCTATGATATTGTTTGGAAAGGTAGGGAGCAGTGATTTAACCGGCAAGCGCTAAGGGGAATTTCCCATTTGCTTCTTCCCTTAAATATCGTATTTTGTTTTTCCTGGTTTACTTACGGTATCATTAACTCCACCAATATGAAAAAGATATATATCGCGGCATCACTGGTTTTGCTGTTTTCCTGTACTAAGCAAAAAACGGATTACCCTGCTGCGGCTGATCTCCTGACAGACAGCCGGGAGGCTTCCAAAGGAGGACCGCCCAAAACTACCCGTTATACAACTTATACCATACAGGCAGGACAACATTACTGCGACCAGAATACGATCAAATCTGTCCGCACCAGCGAGATGAAATTCATGACCAAATTTGATAACTCGGCGATTTATCAAACCGTGGATCCCGGCAATCAATACGATATCAACAAGCTTTGGGGTTTTTCCGAAGGATTCAACCACCAGTACAACAGTGCAAGGATTGGATGGTCCTGGAACGACGGGGCGCTGCGTTTATATGCATATGCCTATGTAAACGGGGTTCGTCATTCACAGGAGATAAGCACGGTGGGCATCGGAACTGATATCAGCTGCAGTATAAAAATTACCGGCAACAGCTACATCTTTACGGTGAACGGTGCTTCGGTTACCCTTCCACGTGCACTCTCCACTTCACAGGCCAGCGGTTACCAGCTTTATCCCTATTTTGGGGGTGATGAAACGGCGCCACACCTGATCACAATTCTTCTCAGGAATTTATAATAATCTGCCCGTTTTTAATAATTGACAATAATAAATTAGCCCCTGCAAAAACAGGGGCTTTCTCATGGGTTGGCTGTAAAAATAGTTAAGTGTGGTTGTTCAGGCAAGTTGACCAGGTTGACCTTCCCCGCTTTTTTTGCGCATCGAAAGGAAGAGCCCGACAACCAGTGCCGCCGCCAGCAATCCCAGGTCTTCCCAAAATCCCAGGCTGAAAGCAGCCGTGGTTCCTATTAATGCCCAGGCAAATGGAATGATTGTAAGCAGGACGGGTATTTTACCCGTTACAAATAATAAAATACCAAAAGTGAAGATGGTGGTGGGACAGGGCAGACCAAAAGTTGGAGATTCGGGGTAAGGATGACCGTTCAGGAAGGAGAGTACAGGATAGAGCAGCAATGCATAAATAAGAAAAACGATTCCCGCCAGGCTGGAAATGCTTTTGGTTAATTGGAATTGAAGCTGGCTTTTGAAAACACCCGCATATAGAAACAGAAACCCCTGCAGTATAAAGGCAGCCCCAAATCCATAGGCCGCAGGATTGATGGGTGAAAAATAAAAAATGTGGTAGACCAGGCCCATCCAGTACCAGAGAAAGGCCAGGATAAGACTGATGATCCTGCCGCGAATCTTTTCCTGTCTCAGTGTTAACAGGAGGGCAACCAATCCTAACAAGTTGAAAAGAATTTGCAGTGGCCAGGCCCATTGATTGTATTCCCTGAATACCTTCAAAAATTCTTCCAGTGTAAAAGGCAGTTTCAACGGTTGAACTAATTATTTACTTTATGGAGTTAAGATTTTAATAACGAAATATAAATCCAGGCAGGCTAACTGTTAAAAATTCGGATGCCGGCATACCTTCCAGTAGTCCAGTATAATTTTAACAGTGTCCCTGATTTCCTGGTAACTATTATTTTTTAGAAAATATCCCTGGACCGTCATCTCAGTATAAGCTTTATTCACGCTTTGCTGATCAGCCGATGTCGAATAAAAAATAAAAGGGATGCTTTTTTTTCTCAGCTGGGGATCTGCATCTATCTGGCTTTTAATTGCTATGCCGCTGGTTCCTCCCAGGTTTACATCGCAAAAAATAATAAAGGGCTTTAAATCGGTGGTCTTAAAAAAAGTTAAGGCTTCCTGGCTATTATGGAACCAGATCAGCTCATTCCTGACTTCGAGTTCTTCCATAATATCCTTGAAGATTTCCCGGTCTTCCTTATCATCCTCTATAATGATAATGGGGCCAGTTTTCATGGTTTGTTATTTGGCTGAAGTTAGGGAAAATAAGGCAGGGGAAACAGTGGTTGAACAGTGGTTGACAGAAAATTCCGGGTTTTGTTGGTGAGGAATTTTTTTGCCCCTACAAGTCCCAACCAGATTCTGATAAATATCATCCGGGCAGGTAATGGCAATCATTCCCGAAAAAGGTAGATTTTAGAATATTCAATGTGTAATCGGGGCGACGTGAAAATATCGAGACCACTTAGCTTTTATTTTTTCCTGGCCTATTTGTTTTCCTGGATAGTTTTCATTTTGCTTGCACTAAACCATCATGGCTTAATTCATCTCTTTACTGACAATGCCGCCAATGCCCGGGTTGCAGATATTTGGCATGCATTCGGAGGACTGGGTCCCGCCCTTAGCGCACTGATTACCCTAAAAGTATTTTTCACAAAAAAAAATTTCCAGGATTTCCTGAAATCGTATTCACCAAAAAGAATTACTCCAACCGGATGGATCCTCGCATTTTCACCTTTACTTTATTTGGCTTTTGCCATTGTTATTTCGGGAATCTTCAATAAACAATGGTTCAGTATTTCCCATTTTTTCCAGGAGAATAACTTGCTTACCCCTTTCAATTTATTTGCCTGGCTGCTGCCCTCCTTTAGCTATGGGATATTTGAGGAGGCAGGTTGGAGGGGTTTCGCCATCCCGGTTTTACAAACAAAATACAGCGCATTGGTGGCCTCAACCATACTTACAATGTTTTGGGTTGGCTGGCATGTCCCATCATTTTTTTACCGCTACCAGTTAAGCGGACCCATGCTGTTGGGGTTGATATTGGGAATATATGCCGGTTCCCTGTATTTGACCCATCTCTTCAATTTTACAAAAGGAAGTTTGCTGGTCGTTACTATCTGGCATATTACCTGGGATATTGTCTCAATGATTGGGAAGGAGGGAATGATAGCGGCTATCATGAGCAGCATTATCATGTTGCTGGCAGTTGTTGTTCTGGTAAAATATAAAGGAAGGAATTTGTCTCCATTTACAAAAACAGTATTGCATGGCCCCCGATGAACCCAAACCTTCCGTTAAACTGATTCAAAAACCTGCCTCAAATGCCTGGTGCCGGTAGCTTGCACGAGATTTTGCTTTGACTTCCAAAACTTTACTGATTTTTCTTATTCTTGCATTTAAAGAGGGGATATTTTCTTTGTTTATTTCAAGTAACAGCCGGCTGATCTTTTTTCGCTTTGCCGGGTTTTGACAGGTCAATTCAAAGAGTGCCTGGATAGCATTTACCCTCACTATCCTGGAGTTTGCACTGTCTTTCGCCCACCGTCTTAACATATTCCAGGCTTTATCAAATTCCTTATTTATTAATTGAAGCCGGGGTAACAGTAATGCCAGGTGCCATTTCAGTTCTTTATTTGTAGCCGCATCACATAACCCAAGGAGTTGTTTTTTATATTTCGAAAGATAGACAGGCCTTGTAATGCTGATTTTTTCAATAGCGTCCGCAGCCCGCATGACCACCATTCTGTTCTCATGAAATATCAAGGGGAAAAGCCTATCAAATTCGTTCTGGGTTTTAATTGTTGCTACGACCAGCCCGGTATTTCCCAGGCTTCGCAAATCATCGCCGGCCAGGAGTTGATCGAATTGGCGCATAGGATCAGAATTTGAATTATTTCCGGGAAGTGTTGAGGAATTCCTTTATTTGAGTTGCATGTTCCTCTGGTTTGTCAAGCCAGGGCAGGTGACCACTATTATCAAAAATAAAAATGGTAGAATTTTTCATCTTTGATTGCAGGCGCTCGCCAACTTCTATACTTCCAAAAGGATCATCCTTTCCCCATAGCCATAAGGTAGGTTGGGTTATTTTTTCAATTTCTTTGTCATATAGCATGAATTCCGGTCTCATTTTACCCGCATGAAACGCTTTTCCTGCCATGGTAATATCATGGCTTTGTGTGTTGGTATTGTTAAAGAGACTGACATACCAGTCAACAAACACTTCCGGGATCAAATTGTTTTTCACAGTATAACTATGGCCAAGTTTTTTCAGGATAACCCGGAAAAAGGATTTGGTTGTAGGCAGCATGGGTATTAATTGTTTTAGCAGCGGGGCGAGCATTATTTTCATGAATGGAGGTAGGATGCTGCCTTCAACCATGGCCGGGCATCCTTCAAGGATCAGCTTGCTTATCCTTTTTGGTTGTTGAAGGGTATAGAGTAAGCACAGGTATCCTCCAAATGAACTGGCTACCACAGGTATTCTTTCGATAGTAAACTGTTTAAGCACTCCATCAATCACTGAAACAATCAAATCTGCCAGGTCCCGTGCCGAGAAGTTTTTATAACTGACAGGGTCACTGAGGCCGCAACCGGGCCTGTCTACCAGGATACATTTATAACCCGGTAAGAATGATACAAGCTCTGCCCAGGTGCTTCCGGCATTGGGTGCGCCATGAATAAATAACAAAGGCTCACCCTTCCCGATTATCTGGACCCTGACCAGTCCAACCGGTTTTTCGAGTTTAATATATTCTTCTTTTGGGTCAAGTTGGTAGGCCTTGAAAAGAGCCTGTTCTGATGATCGGTAGCGATTGATTTTTTGTGAATCCATGTTCATCAATTTAAGATCGATGATTAGATGGAATCCGGGATGGCGATTTGTTAGAATTTACCGGTTGGGAAGGTAAAGGTAAAATATTAGGTTAAATCGTATTCGGCAGGAGGGAGAGGCCTTTACGTTCATTCAGGGAGTCGTGCATTTCTTCCTACTGAAGTGTACCGGAACCTGGTGAAAATAGCATTTCCATGATCATCCCTTGTCCTTACTATCCCGGGCTGCAATTTGTCTTCGTGTGCCAATGCAGGAAACATTTACCTGGGAACCCACCAATAATTCTCATTTTTCAGGAAAATAACCGGCAGCCCCTGGATAAATGTTTGCAGCCAGGCAGCACAATATTTCATTCCGGGTTCTTCTGAACGGAGATGCCCAATGAAAATAGCCGCCTTTTTTTTGCCCAGTTCCACAGCATCTTTGGCATATACATAATCTTCCCATTCCCTGGCCTCACCCACCAGGATAGCATCCACATCTTCCCGCTGAAGCACACCGAGATGCATTTCTAAAGTCGGAGCCAGCCCGGGAACCAAACCCACCCTGCTAATTTCCAGGTTGGGATCACCGATTACCCGTATGCCCTCTACATTGAATTGTTTTTTTAATTGCACTGCTAACAAAGAAAGTTTTTGTTTTTTGAGCTCCAGTATCCAGGGTGACCTGTTGACAATTTTCCAGCCCAATTCCTCGGATAAGCCCTGCATTACCTGGTCAGGTTTGTTCCTGTGACCATTGTCATGAAAACGGTATATGGTCAGTTTGTGTTTTTGTATAAAATCCATTTTTTCTTTCAGCACCTGGTCTTCTTTCAGAAAGTCTTCTATTTTATCACTGGCATTATAGAATGTAGGCTCATGCGTAATGACCAGGTTGCAGTTCTTCTCCACGGCTCTTTTAAGGATGTTCATATCCACGAACATGCAGGTAGCGATCCCTGCAACCGTATCATGGGCATTCCCGATCACAATCGTGTCAGTCCTTGTCTCAAACCAATGCGGCCTAACCTGTTGTTTTATTAATTCCATTACCTGCTTTACGGTCAATGGTGATTTCCCGGTTTGCCCATTAATATGGAGGGTATGGGCAAGCAGGAAGCCGATAAAAAGAATCCATGATTTCATAAACGTTTTTGATTGAACTTGTGGTTGAAATTAAAAAGTTTCCCGGGGATTGATCACTAGAGACAACCATGGCATGTTACCGAGGTGAGAAAATTATGTTACGAATTTTGTGAACTGGCTGAGTGGCTTTACGGCGGATTCCATGAGGTGATGCTGCTCTGTATATACCAGAAGTCATCCAAAACCCCGGATCGTAGCAGTAAGCCGCCTGATGATCGTACCAGCAGAGAAATAGGAAAGAAATCATTTTGCTTTCGCTGCTGCAGTAATCATCTTCTCCAAAACTTTAATTTCAACATCCTCCAATTTGTTGATATAAAGGCAGCCGACACCGGTCTTGTGTTTGCCTAATTTTTTCAGGGTCTCCGCATGCTTTTGCATATCAATAACCAGGTGTAAGGAAAAATTAGCTTTCCGCGGGGAAAAACCAATCAGGAACCAATCCACTTCTCTTCCGCTAGCCGGGCTCTTATATCTTTTATTCCCAAAACCTATCATGGAACTGCCCCACATTTTCGGCTTTTCCTTTGTAGCCTTTTCCATTAAACCAAGTATTACGTAGCTATCCTTGCGTTTCTGCTCATCTGGTATACTATCAATGAAACTTTCTACACTTGACGAAGTCGGCTTAGTTTTAATTTCTGCTAATTTACCCATATTAGATGTGTTTATTTGAATTGGAATTGTCAGAAAGAATTTTCGTTTTTTGATCTTAATATTATTGTTCTGTATCGGGTACTTCTTCTAAACTGTAATAAATTTTTAACCCACGTTTTTTCGCTATTCTCACATCTTCATCTGCTCCTTTGGAAACACCTTGCAAGCGAAGAACTGCATCACATTTTTGGAGAAGTCTGTGGGCAACCGGGTATTGAATTTCTTCCCATGCTTCGTCACCGGGCCTGGTAGAGCCTGCCAGATGGATGAGAGGCAAGGCAACCCATTCGCCAATCATGGGAACATGTCCTTTTCTAAATAATGGTAATGCAACAGATTCAAGATAGTTCAAATTTCGTTGCATTAAGGTCGGGTCATCATTTGTACCGCTTCGGTAGGGTCCGGCAATTAGTATAAGCATGATTGTGAATTTTTAGTACCACAAAGGAAAGAAGGAATTCTTTCGCAAGAATTAAGGTATATTAAGAATTTTTTTTGATTTTATTTTTCCTGACAGCACTTAAAAATTCAGGGGTAATACCCAAGTAGGAGGCAATTTGTTTTTGAGTAATAGCACTTGCGATATGTGGGTATTTTAACAAAAAACTATCATATCTGTCTTCTGCTGATAATGATAAAGTTTCAATTACCCTTAACTGCTCTCTCGTATAAGCGTTTTGCATCAATATCCTGAAAAACTTTTCAAATTTTGGCACATTGTAAAACAGTTTTTCCAGATTTTCTTTGCTCAATTGAAATATACAACTGTCCTCAATAGCTTCTATATACATCATTGCCGGCTTTTCATTCAAAAAGCAATACATATCTGTTACCCACCAATCGTCTACGGCAAACATTATCGTTGCCTCCCTTCCGTCCTTGTCAACGTGATAGGCTCTTAATGCTCCGCTGTGAACATAACTAATGTATTTGCAAACCTGTCTTTCTTTTAAGAGGAAGGTTTTTTTTGCTACATTCTTCATCACAACCAGAGGTATAAAAAATTTTACTTCTTCTTTGTCAAGGATAATATGCTTGGCTATGTTTTTAAGAATTAAATCGTGTGTCATAGAGAATATATCAAAAAAATACTTTTCTAAATAGCAGTGAGCCAGGCAAATTGCCACCAACATTTAAATTTACGCCAATCAGCCAATGTTTTCAAAAACTGGCTTTGTTTCTCAAACAGTTGGCCCCTAATGTTGAACCAGTCAACTTCCCTGCCGGTAGCGGGACTCTTAGATCTTTTATTCCCAAAGCCCCTAAATGTATAAATTGAATAATCTAGTTTGCCAATTCCAAGATATTTATTCTGCCTGAAATTCTAATTTGCTCAATTTCACCTACCCATTCAGGTTTTATGAGTTTGTTATTTACAATCCATTTTTTATATTTTCCTTTCGGTTGAGAAAATATAATCGTCCAGTCACCTGACTTTTGATTGATTGCAAATTCATTGGCTCCTGCTTTTTGTGAAAAACGTAATGTAATCTCATTGTTCCCGATGCGTACATTTTCAATTTTTCCCTTG
>DASUMO010000004.1:0-4678 GCA_036277695.1 Chitinophagaceae bacterium | reverse complement strand
ACGCGATCAGTCAATTGCCTGCATTAGAAAACGGGGCTGACTATTATGTGCAGATGGTTGGTATCGATTTTCATTATCAAAGTATCAGCCGGGGTGTGATCGACTCCAGGGACATTGTTTATTTCCTGTCGGTCATTTTTCTTTTCCTGGCCATTACCTACCGTAATTTATTAAAACGATAATCTTTTAAACCGGCTAAACCGAATTGAACCAGGTACCATGAATAAATTGTTGAACAGATTATTGGTTTCAAAATTTGGATGGTTATTACTCTTATTACTCCTGGTGGGGATCAACTTTCTGGCGTCCCTGTTTCATGCAAGGGCCGACTTAACAAAAGAAAAACGCTATACCTTAAGCGCCGCAACTTCCGGAATGATTGCCAATCTCGATGAGGCAATGCAGGTGGATGTTTTCCTGAAAGGCGAATTCCCGGCAGGTTTCCGCAAACTGGCCAATAGTACGGGTGAGTTCCTGCAATTACTTAAGGATAAAAACGGCTCAAAAATTCATTATCGTTTTATTTCCCCGCAGGATGAAATGGAAAACGGGCGATTGTATGAGGACACGCTGACGGCCCTGGGTGCCACACCGATTAACCTGACCGTGCAGGTAAAAGAAGGCCAGGAAAATAAACGGGTATACCCGGTTGCCTGGGTGAAATACAAGGACAGGCAGGCTTTGGTGAATTTGTATACCGGAGGAAGAAGAATGATCTCGGCTGTGGAAATGAACAGCGCAGAAGCACTGATGGAATACCAGTTTGCCAAAACCATGGATGGCTTGATCCGTACCGACAAACCGATGATTGGCTATTCAATTGGAAACGGAGAACCCACAGATGCCAGGACCTTTGATTTGCAGCAAACCCTGCAAAAGGATTATTCTCTCCGGATATTGGATATCAACCGGCAATCTTATATCCCCGATACGTTCAAAGTATTATTAGTGGTAAAGCCTTCCCTGCAGTTTACAGAAGACGAAAAATTTAAGATTGATCAGTACGTGATGCGGGGCGGTAAACTTTTACTATTCATTGATGACCTGATCGCCGAACAGGATAGCCTGCGGTTTAAACCCGAGATTGTGGCTTATGACAGGAACCTGAACCTCACCGATCTGTTGTTTCGTTATGGGGTCCGTATCAACCCCAGCCTGTTGATGGACCTGCAATGTGATTTCATGCCATTTGTGGTGGGAGGTGATGCCCAAAACCCGCAATATGAATTCCTGCACTGGAATTATTATCCATTATTCGAATCAAAAGGCAATCATACTATCAATAAGAATACGGGATTGATCGCGGGGCGTTTTGTAAATTCACTGGATACTATTAATACTCCGGGGATTTCAAAAACGGTCCTCCTCTCTTCTTCCGCTAATTCCAGGGTTATCAGTACACCCGCGCTGATCAGCCTGAATGAAAACCGGAATGCCCCCGAAGATGAGCGCTTTAAACAGAAAGATATCCCGGTTGCCATATTATTGGAAGGAAAATTCACTTCGCTTTTCCGCAATCGTGCTTCGGCCACACAAATTGACAGCCTGGCTTCCTATGGTGTGCCCTACCGGGAAATTTCAGCCGAAAATAAAATGATTGTTGTAGGGGATGGGGATATGGTGATGAATGATTTCTCACCCAAAGACGGCCCGCTGCCGATGGGGCTGAACTTTTACACGATAGGATCCCAGTATGAATACCAGTTTGCCAACCGGGATTTTTTACAAAATTGTCTTGAGTACCTTGTAAATAATCCTGCCATCATACAGACCCGTAATAAGGATATCGTTCTTCGCCTGCTGGACTCGCAAAAGGTAAACGAACAAAAGACGACCTGGCAATTCATTAATATCGCTTTGCCGGTATTGCTGGTTATCTTGTTTGGATGGGTATATCAACAAATCCGTAAACGGAAATACGCTGGCCTTGGCTAATTCCAGTATTCAACGATCAAAAGCCCAAAGCCCGTAGCTCAAAGCCCGTAGCTCCTAACTTCCCTTCCTCTATCTTTGCAACCTATTATTTTTTTATGACGACTGACCAGATCACGTATTTAGTTTTTGGGGCTGTATTGGTGCTGGCGCTGATTTTTGACCTGGGACTCTTAAGTAAAAAAAATCAGAAGATCACAATCAGGCAGGCGCTCTACCAGACTTTTTTTTGGGTAAGCCTGGCCCTGGGATTTTTTATTTTCATGTGGATCGAAAACGGTCAGCAGCTGGCGCTTGAATACCTCAGCGGCTATCTCATGGAATGGAGTCTCAGCATTGACAATATTTTTGTCTTTATCCTGATCTTTTCTTCTTTTGGCGTCAAGGAAAAATATTATGGAAGAGTCCTATTAATCGGTATCCTGATGGCCGTGGTATTCCGGGTTATTTTCATTACCGTTGGGGTGGCGCTGGTCAACGAGTTTCACTGGATACTTTACCTGTTCGGCGTTTTCCTGATATATACCGGGTATAAAATGTTTACCGCAACCGATGACGAGGAGTTTGATCCGCATAACAGCAAAGTCTATATTTTCCTGAAACGTTTCCTGCCCCTGGCGCCGCACGATGGAAATGGAAAGTATGTGGTGAAGCAGGATGGAAAAAAATATTATACCAGCCTGTTCGTGGTAGTGATCATGCTGGCAGCGATCGATCTTGTCTTTGCCCTGGACTCCATTCCGGCGGTAATGGGTATTTCCCAGGACAAACTGGTCATCTATACTTCTAATATATTCGCAGTACTGGGACTCCGCTCCCTGTTTTTTTTGCTGCGCGGTGCTGTAAGTAAATTTGACTACCTGCAACAGGGCATTGCCATTGTACTGGTTTTTATCGGGCTTAAAATGGTGGGTCAGGACCTGGTGAATAAATGGGTGCCCGACAAAACCATCCAGGTGGTTATTTCCCTGGGGGTAATCATGGTTTTCCTCGGGGGTTCTATATTCTATTCAATTTTTATGCAGAAAAAAGGGGAACCTTCCGACATAATGGATGAATCCGTATAAGTTTCCAAGTGAATTATTCAATCAAGGATATTGCCCGGGTTATTCATGCGAGAGCCTCCTCTCTGCAGGATGCAGTCATCGATCATTTATTACTTGATAGCCGGAAACTGCATTTCCCCCATACTTCTTTATTTTTTGCCTTGCAGGGACCGCGCAGGGATGGGCACCAGTTTATAACCGAGTTATATAAAAAAGGGGTCCGGAATTTTGTAGTCGCCGCTAAAGTAAAAGGAGCTGACTATGCCGATGCTAATTTTCTTGAAGTAGAGGATACTTTAAAAGCATTGCAGACGCTCGCTGCTTATCACCGCCAACAATTTTCCATCCCCGTAATTGGTATCACCGGCAGTAATGGAAAAACCATCGTCAAAGAATGGCTTAATCAACTTTTACAGGACGACAGGAGGATTGTTCGCAGCCCCAAGAGTTATAATTCGCAGATCGGCGTTCCGCTGAGCATCTGGCAAATGAATGAGCAGCATGAGCTGGCCATTATTGAAGCCGGTATTTCAACTACCGGGGAAATGGATCATCTCGAACAAATTATCCGTCCCGGCATTGGCGTATTAACGACCATCGGCGATGCACATAACGAGGGGTTTCAAAACCAGGAGGAAAAACTACTTGAAAAAATAAAACTTTTTAAAAGAGCGGAATGGGTGGTTTGCCATTCAAAATATGATCCGCAGCAACAGCTAAAAAAACACACGGATAGTACGGTTATTTATTGTGGTGAGAAACCAGGTGATGATATCCGGGTTTTATCAGTAAAAAAGGAAACGGCCATTACCACTATTTCAGTTAGGATACAGGGGCAGACCGTCAACAAGGGACAGTCCATTAGTTTTCGCATTCCGTTTACCGATGATGCTTCCATTGAGAATGCCCTTATTTGCCTGGCTGTTTTGCAATTGCTCTATCACGGGCCTGCTCTCACTATGCCGGGGGTGATTGACCGCTTTGAACGGCTGGAGCCGGTTGCAATGAGGATGGAACTGGAGAAAGGTATCAACAATTGTTATATCATTAATGATAGTTATAGTAATGATATTTCCTCGCTGGGTATAGCCCTGGATTATCTCAGGCAGCAGGCGGGAAGTGCGCCAGCGACGGTTATTTTATCCGATATTTTACAATCCGGTATCAAGGGTGCCGAACTCTATAAGCAGGTAGCAAAAGAATTAAAGCAGCGAAATATCAAAAGACTGATCGGTATTGGAGAACAAATGTCGGCTCATTACGTGATACTGAAAGAAGCAGTTCCGGAAAGCGCTTTTTACTTATCTACTGACCATTTCCTGGCCGAGGTCACTTCGCACCAGTTCAGGGAAGATTATATTCTGCTAAAGGGCGCCCGTGCCTTTGCTTTTGAACGAATCAGTAAATGGCTGGAGCAGAAAGTTCACCAGACCCTGCTGGAGATTAACCTGAATGCGCTGGCACATAACCTTCGGCAATACCAGGCTCTTTTATCAGCTTCCACCAAAGTGATGGCAATGGTAAAAGCCTTCGGTTATGGCAGCGGAGGTGCAGAGATAGCAGGCATCCTGCAATATCATAAAGTTGATTATCTCGGTGTGGCTTACGCCGACGAAGGTGTGGATCTCCGAAAAGCGGGAATTAATTTACCGGTAATGGTAATGAACCCGGAGGAAAATAGTTTTGATGCAATCATTGAG
>DASUMO010000003.1:0-3769 GCA_036277695.1 Chitinophagaceae bacterium | reverse complement strand
GGTTGGAACCTCTTTTTGCGAAATCCAGACTGGTAGAATAGTTGACATATACGCTGCCCAGTGATTTAAAATCCAAACCCGGCAGTATATTAAATGTAAGATCTCCCGAACTTAATACCCGGTAATCATGCGCGGTAATCGTCCTGGTTTCCATTACTGATTTGGGTGTATTGTTAGCTGTATTGAAAGGGCTTTGCGGGGAGCTATTCGTCCAGGTACTGCCATCTGGCATTAAGCCTCCATATACGCGGCCATTGAAATGCCGGGCTTGTGCAAAATCGCCCGGTTTGATATTGGCCCATAAGGGCACCTGGCTGACGAATGCAGCAGTGGCTTCGGTATGGTATACCGGCAGAAAGGATTGAAACCGTACAAAATCAATATAATTAACAGAAGGCCTTTCCCTTTTAATATAGGAAGGGTTAAGGTTGAATGTAAAATTAATCCGCTTGCTTAATTGCGCATCCAGTTTAGTGCGCAAGCTATAGCGGTCATATTCACTATGAAACATCATACCCTGGTCCTTTTGATAAGCACCTGACATAAAATATTTCAGCGTTTTGCTGCCACCCGATACATTCATCTGGATGTTACGGACTGTTGCACTCCGTAATGCCGCATCCTGCCAGTCGGTTCCCTGGCCACCCAAAAGAGTAGATTCGACTATGTAAGCTGCTCTTTCATTATTGGCGATGATGGCTGTTCCCGTTGGAGGATTTATCGCCGGATCCTTGGATTTCAGGGCTGCTTCATAAAAAAGCATATTGGTATACTCCGTTGTGGTCATCATTGGATAACGCTCATAAGCTTCTTTGACCCCGGTTGAAAATTTGAAATTGTATTTGGCTTTTTCGGCCTTGCCGGTCTTGGTGGTAATGATTATTACGCCACTGGCACCCCGGGATCCATAAATCGCAGCCGAAGCTGCATCCTTCAGCACTTCTACCGATTCCACATCTGCCATATTTACAAAAGAGAGCCCGTCAGGCACAGGATGGCCATCAACCACCACCAATGGATCTGCGCCTGCATTAATAGAACTGATACCACGTATCCTGATTTTAGGTTCCGCTCCTGATTCAGAACTGATGTTTTGAATTTGTACTCCGGCGATCTTTCCCTGGAGTGCCTGATCCAGCCGCGACACCGGTGTTTCATCGAGTTTCTCATTTTTATATTTTGAGACAGCCCCGGTGAGATGGGACTTCTTCTGTGTTCCATATCCGATTACAACTACTTCCTCCATTGAAGTGGCCAATGGCACCAGTGCGATATTGATTGATCTTTCATTTCCGATCGGTAAAGTTTGCGGGGCAAATCCAACATAGGAAAAAATAATCGTGGCTGCACCCTGGTCTACGGAAATGCTATATGTGCCGTCTTCTTTCGTGGTAACCCCGCCGCGCTGTTTATCCGCAAGGATATTCACACCAGCCATGGGCTCCCCGGTCGACTTATTAATAACCTTACCGGTTATCGTTTTCATTTGTGCCAACGCCATACTGCAGAAGAGCAGGATAGAAAGTAGCAAGCTTAGAATGTTTTTCATAATAGCAGTTTAAGAATTTATAATTCGTTGTCTTCGTTTCTTTCTTAATACAAAAGCCGGATACGTAATCGCTCCGCTTTTTCGCCCGCAGTTAATTTCAGTTGATCCTTACATGTTTTGCACTGGAATCTCTCTGCAGCCTCCATCAGTAAAGGATAACCATCTTCCTGTTCAAAATCTTTGATCTGTGTTCCCTCCCATTTCTTTTCACCCACCAGGTAAGGATGTAAGACGTCAAATGCTTTTTTAAGTGATTTGCCCGAGGGGCTTGTATAATTCCACAAATCCATCCCCGCATCATCCGCCATCTGGGCTATTACAAAAAAAGCGTTCATCACGAAGACGGTATAATGGAGTGAAATGGTCCTTTTCATTTCTGCCGGGAAGCTTCCCCCTCCATCCATTTGTTGATCCAGTCTTTGCATCGCGCTTTCCACCACTTGCCTTGCGGTTGTCTTATCACCTGTAAAAAGCGCCATGGACAATCGTTGCGCATCATACCATACGCCATGGTTATTGGTGGCATCCGATTCATCCCTGCCATTCTTACTCTTTTGCATCCAATTGAGGAATTCGGCAAACCATTGCTGCATGCCCTGCTGATCTTTTTCCTTCCAATAGGATGAACCAGCCAGTAATCCAATCCCATCGATCAGCTTTATGAAATGACGGGAATCAATCAGCCCTGCTCCTCTCCCGGTATTGACACCTTTGATAGCCTGTGCAAAGTCAAGGTTGGGATTCATTTTTGTTGCCGTATCAAGAAACCAGACCCTCAATAGTTTTGCTGCATGGGCTGCATATTTTTTTTCGCCCGAGAAATACCAGGCCAGGCCCAGGGTTTGTACAATATCACAGAGCTTAGGCATATATTCTTTATCCTTATACTCTCTGACTTCCGGATTAGTCTGCCCGTCTTTACGCAGGTAAGGCAGGCCATCGGGTTTGGAAGGGTCAGGCCAGTGATAAGGTGCCAGGCTCATATAATCGTGTTTGTTTCCGCTGGGAGGGATATGCTTTTTTTCCATCACGCTTACCGGGCCGAAGGCCAGCGCTTCATCGGCATCCTTCAATAGCTTTTTATAGGCCGGCATCAACACTGCATCCCCTGCATTAATGGATTGCTTATTCTTTTGCAGGCTTTTCAGATCCAGTGTAAATACCAGTGGTTTTACCGCCTGCCCATTCAGCAGGGCTGTGCCACCAAGACATAAAATGATAAGACAAAACAGGGTTCTTTTCATACTATTATTTTGTTATAAGTATCGTTCTTTTCAAACTCACTTCTTCTCCCCTTACTGTTATAATATAGATACCGGTCGGAATGGTAGGTACTGGCATATCTGCACTAATAAACCCGACCGGCATAAAAAGATTTCTTTTTGCCAGAGGGCGACCGTTCATATCATAAATTGTAATGTCCGCCAGGGCAGGTGCAGTACTATACACCCTGACTGTTAATGTGGAGGAATTGATCATAAATGCGTTCAGGTATGAACTGCCGGTTCCGCCCGGGGGTAATATGGTTAGCTTTCCATTTGTATAGGTGATATTATAATTGTTGCTGACCGCTCCCCCGATGGTTAGCAGGTATACACCGGCACTGGATAATTGGGTGGCAGCCGTTGTAACAGTGGGAACCGTCTGCAGGTTTGTTGCTGTTTCACCTAATACAAAACCGGTATAAGTAATGGTAAAAGGAGGATTGGCCTGTCCTTCCGTCTTAACAGTATCCAGCACACGAATTGCCAGAGCGGCTTTATTCACAGTTAATACACGCGACACATCCGTCGCGGGAAAATATCCCGCATTGCCCGCCTGCGAAGCAGTAATGGTACTGGTACCTGCCCCTGTGATATGAATCATATTTCCATTAATCGTAGCCACATTTGTATTACTGCTGGTATAAGTAATAGGAATGGTATTGTTTGTACTGCTGGCCTGCAATGCAAAATCAGCATTCCCATAAGTTTTGGCCGGTAAGGCGGTAAAAGTGATGGTTTGTGATTGCCGCGGCTGCACTGTCAGCACTCCCTCCACAAAGCTGATATCATAATTATTAGATGTGGCGCCGGAAACTGTGATAGGATAAGTTCCCGGCAGTGAAACGGTAACGGCCGTTGTGGACAACAGGGCCGGGGTCAGCAATACGGCCGGTGTTTCACCCAATACCAAACCTGTATACGTAGCAGTGAATGTAGGATTGGGTTGTCCTTCAAA
>DASUMO010000002.1:0-5308 GCA_036277695.1 Chitinophagaceae bacterium | reverse complement strand
GTGCTGCTCCATTGCAATGCATGGTTTATTGATAGCGCAACGCTAATGAATCCTCATTTGCTTTATGCCCAGGCGATCAAAGGGAGGGTAACCGGGAGGGGAATCGGTATCATTGATGCCATTCACCTGATTGAAGTGGTGCAGGGATTAAAAGTAATGGAAGAAGCACCGGCGATGGACAAAACATTGCTGGCAGGAGTTAAAAACTGGTTTGACCGGTTTTTGATATGGCTAACCACGCATAAATATGGCCTGGATGAAATGAATGCCGCCAATAATCACGGTACCTGCTGGGTGATGCAGGTATCGGCCTTTGCAAAATTTACCGGTAATGAGCAAATGATCAAGTTCTGCAGCAACAGGTATAAGAATTACTTGCTACCCAGCCAGATGGCTGCTGATGGCAGCTTCCCAAGGGAATTGAACAGGACAAAACCCTATGGTTATTCCATCTTTAACCTGGATGCCATGGCAACTATCTGCAGGATACTTTCATCAGAAAAGGACAATCTCTGGGAATATAAAACGGCGGATGGCCGTTCTGTCAAAAAAGGAATTGAATACTTATATCCTTTTATAGCTGATAAAAACAAGTGGCCGCACAAAAAAGATGTGATGTACTGGGAGAACTGGCCCGTGGCTCAGCCCTTCCTGCTATTCGGGGCGGAAGCCTTTGACCACCGGGAATGGTTTGCCACCTGGAAAGCGCTGGATCATGCACCCCAGACGGAAGAAGTGATCCGGAACCTGCCTGTTCGAAACCCGTTAATTTGGATAAATTCTAAATAGCAATTCTTGTTGACTCATGAAGAAAGGAATTAGTCATAAATCGCTATTCAAAAAGATGGGGAAAGCCCTGCTTTTTCTATTGGCACTTCACTATGGCTTCATAATTTTTGCCCAAACAAGCGGTAATGAGGATAAAGAAATGTTCAACCTTGGGAAGCAGCGTGACCAGCTGGCCATCGATGAGGCAAAGAATGGTTGGTGGGCTGCTTCCATGAAAACACAGGAGCGGCGTATCCAATGGTGGAGGGAAGCAAAATTCGGTATGTTCATTCATTGGGGCGTGTATTCCTTACCTGGAGGTGAATGGAAAGGGAAAAAAATCAATGGCTATGCAGAACACCTGATGCGCAAAGAAAAAATATCCCGTAAGGAATACCTTGAACTGGCACATCGTTTCAACCCGGTACAATTTAATGCAGAGGAATGGATACTGCATGCAAAGAAAGCGGGCATGAAATATTTTATTATCACGGCAAAGCATCATGACGGGTTTGCCATGTATGCGTCCAGGTTTTCCGACTTTGATATCAGGGATCAAACTCCTTTTCAAAAAGATCCCATGGCGGAATTAGCTGCCGCGGCCAAAAAACATGGAATAAAATTCGGGTTCTATTATTCGCATGCTTTTGACTGGGAACATCCCGATGCGCCCGGTAATGATTGGGAATACAGGAATCCCGGGGGCGATCTTAATCTTTTTGATGGCCGCAACTGGTATGA
This sequence comes from Chitinophagaceae bacterium, assembly GCA_036277695.1. Taxonomy (GTDB): domain Bacteria; phylum Bacteroidota; class Bacteroidia; order Chitinophagales; family Chitinophagaceae; genus CADEDV01. The sequence continues at coordinate 3,799 of DASUMO010000002.1, read as the reverse complement.
TCTGCACCCTGAATTGCTGCCCTCGGCGCAACGATATGTGAATGAAAAAGCGATCCCACAAATCAGGGAATTGTTAACCAGGTATGATCCCGATATACTTTGGTTCGATACACCTCATAAGCTCCCCTTATCAGAGAACATTCGTATTTTAAAAGCGATTCGGGAAACGGACCCTGATGTTGTCGTGAATGGGAGACTCGTTAGGCATGCTGCAGCCAATTTCGGCGATTATAAAAATACTGCCGATCGTCCCGCAGAATTTTATCCGGTTATCGGCGACTGGGAAGCGATTCCTACCACCAATGAAAGTTATGGGTATCATCAATTCGATAACAGCCATAAACCCGTCAGCCATTTTATTCAGTTGTTGGCTAATGCAGCGTCGCGTGGTGGAAACCTGCTGATGAATATCGGTCCTAAAGGTGACGGGACTTTTGATGCAAAAGATCTTTCAATTTTAAAGGGAATAGGAAAATGGCTTGTTGTTAATGGTGAAAGCATTTACGGCACTTCTGCAAGCCCCTTGCCTTTGCAGAATTGGGGTGTTTCTACTTTAAAGGGGAATAAAATGTATCTCCATGTTTTTCAATACCCGGAAAGGGGAAAATTGTATGTAGGCGGATTAAAAACCAATTCGAACAAAGTTTACCTGCTTCAGCAACCTGCACAATTACTAAGGGCTAACAATATTGATCAAAACCAACTCGTGATCGAATTACCGTTAACCGCACCCGACACAATTAATACCGTGGTAGTAGTTGAACTGGAAAATAAAATAGCGGCGGACACGATAGCGTACTACCTGGCGCCGGGGGTTTTTCAGAGCCGCCTCCTGGCGTTTGATGCTCAGCTGAAGGGCAAGGGATTCAGCTATGGCGATGGAAAAACAAACCGTTATTACGTGGAAGGATGGAAGTCGAATGAACAATCCGTTACATGGAAATTTTATGTAGCGGAAAACCTGGATTACCGGGCTTCGATCTCTTACATCTGCAATGCAAATTCAGGGGGTACTGCCAAGATCATTGTCGATGGGAGAGAGGAGACGGAACTACTTATTGTAAGCGGTAAAAACGACGCACAGCAAATCCAAATGCTGCCGGAGGCTTTTTTAGCCAAAGGGATTCATTCCATTGAAATAAAGCCGGTAAAGATCAACGGAGAAGAACTGATGAAATTATTGGAACTTCAACTTAATCGCATTGACAAAGCTAAATTAATACGATGAACACACAGGCGATCAGTAAATTTATTATTCTTTGCTGCTGTGCAGTCAGCAGTTGTGCACAGGGGAAAAAAATGAGCAATGCATTTTCGGATGCCGAAAAGCAAACAGCCGTAATGCTTTCAGAAATCCCCAAAGCCAATGCTGCCAGACCCGAACTGGTGTCTCCCCGTACACTGGAAAAAGGCGAGTTGAAATTGGTCGCATCACGTGATTGGACCAGTGGTTTTTTCCCGGGTGTTTTGTGGTATTTATATGCTTATACCGGGAACCCGGAGTGGAAAAAACAAGCTGAACTGTATACCGCCAGCATCGAAAAGGAGAAATTCAATGCCGGGACCCATGATATGGGATTTAAGATTTTTTGCAGTTTTGGAACAGGCTACCACCTTACCGGCAATTCGCATTATAAGGATGTGATCATTCATTCAGCGAGGACTCTGTCTACCCGTTTTCGACCAATTACAGGTACCATCCGTTCATGGGATCATAGCACAGATAAATGGGCCTTCCCTGTCATCATTGACAATATGATGAATCTCGAACTCTTGTTTGCAGCGACACAACTTACCGGGGATTCTTCATTTTACAGGATAGCCGTGGCGCATGCCAACACGACAATGAAAAATCATTTTCGACCGGATAATAGTTCTTATCATGTAGTGGAATATGATACCATCACCGGGAAGGTCGTAAGGAAAAATACGCACCAGGGCTTTTCTCATGAATCGGCCTGGTCCAGGGGACAGGCCTGGGGTTTGTATGGCTATACCATGTGTTACCGCTTTACCCGTGATAAACGATACCTTGACCAGGCAGAGAGGATCGCGGCATTTATGCTTAACAACAAAAATATGCCTGCCGACTTGGTGCCTTATTGGGATTACAATGCACCCGCCATTCCAAATGAAGAGAGAGATGTTTCAGCGGCGACGATTCTTGCATCGGGGCTATATGAACTGAGTACCTATAGTACAATTGGGAGAACGTATAGGCAAAAAGCGGATAAAATCATTGCTGCGGTTACGGATCATTATCGTTCGCCGATCGGAGAAAACAAGGGCTTTATTCTCCTGCACAGTGTTGGATCAAGGCCCTCAAATAGCGAAGTGGACGTACCGCTCAGCTATGCCGATTATTACTACCTGGAAGCATTGTTGCGGGGGAAAAAGTTAAAAGAAAAGAAAAACTTGTTTTAAAAAGTTGTCTGACGTCATTTAAAAAGCAGGAAAGTGAAAAAACTTATTGCGACCCTTTTATTCATTTTGATAGTATTGGTAAATCTACTTGCTAATACAATTACCGTATCCAGCATAGCTGCCTTGCAAAATGCCATCAATGATGCAAAGCCCGGTGATTTTATTCTTCTTACTAATGGCGTTTACACGGTTTCGGCTGATATTATTGTTAGTAAAAGCGGGACAGATTCTCACCCCATTACAGTCGCAGCCCAAAATACAGGTTTGGCAGAGATCAGGGGCGAAGGTGGGTTTAACCTCGTTAGCCCGGCCAGTTACATTATCATTCGTGGGTTTACATTTACCCATGCGGCTTCAAAAGCACGAATGGCAACCGGTACAAGTTTCTGCCGGTGGACACAAAATATTTTTGAGACGCCGGGTACCGGCGATTATCTTACCATTGCCGGCACCGATCACCAGGTGGATTACAATACTTTCCGGAATAAGGACTCTTTGGGAAAGTTTATTGCCGTTAAGGGCTCTGGCAAACAAATAGCTGAACGGCTTTGGATCCATCATAATTATTTCAAGACACATAAAAACCAGGGAAACCGGAACGGGGCGGAAGCGTTGCAATTTGGGCTCAGCGGCTTCAGCCTTTCTTCCAGCAACAGCATTGTTGAATTTAATTTATTTGAAGATTGTGCCGGGGAGAATGAATTGATCTCCGTGAAAGCTTCAAGGGTAACTGTAAGGTATAATACGATCCGGAACTGCCCGGCCCAGTTCACATTGCGGCACGGTAATTTCAACCAGGTTTATGGGAATTTCTTTTTCAATACGCCCGGGCTCCGCATTTTTGGGGATGATCACCTTGTACATAGTAACCATTTCGACAACTGTACTATTGCTATCAATATCGGTAATGGCGGGGCTGAAGTGGCTGATGGTGCTCCGCTTACCTCGCATGACCGGCCCGACCGGGTGCTGATCGTTTTTAATACATTGGTGAACAATAGAGCCAATATTATACAGACTGCCAGGAATAATGGGTTAGGGTCTACCTCAATCACCGTTGCCAATAACATTGTACAGGGTGGTGGTCCTGCAGCCTCCATTGTGGGTCCTTATGTAAATCCTGTATGGGAAGGGAATATTATTTTTAATACCAATGGTGCAGGTGATATGCCCCAGGGAAGTTATACCATTGCTGATCCAAAACTTATCAAAGATTCAACCGGGGTATATCGCCTTCAACAAGGAAGTCCCGCTATTAATGCCTCCAAGGGAAATTATTTGGCAGTTACAACCGATATGGATGGTCAACTCCGGGAGTCTTCCCTGGACGTTGGCGCAGATGAATTTTCCAATAACATTATTAGCGCAAGAATGC
>DASUMO010000001.1:0-14612 GCA_036277695.1 Chitinophagaceae bacterium | reverse complement strand
GTATGGGTAGTGCAGGTAAGTAATATTTTCAATATGCGGCAAACTTTCGGGTATCAGTACTCCTACAACGGGTTGCGAAAGGAAGCCATTGTACCTACTTCCAGGATGTTTGCTTTTATCGGTTGCTTTATCAGTTTCGGAATAGACCGGAGTGATGAGGTGATCAATAATGCCCTATAATATGAAGTATCAAAAATTCAGCGTGTATCATGAAAACAGCCAATACATTTATCTATTCAATCAAATCTTTAAACATGAAACGGATCATTTTATTTGTTGCAGTCAGCCTGCTGGGCACTATCGTATGGGCTCAAAATGAAAAATACCAAAAGGCCATGGAGGACCTGGTTGCAAGGGTTGACACTACCCGCAGCCCCGAAGGACTTGCTGAATTGGGGAATAGTTTTGAACGGATTGCCAATGCCGAGAAGACCCAATGGCTGCCTTATTATTATGCAGCCCTTATCAATATCAGCATGGCGAATTTCCAGTTCCAGACCGGGCAAATGGATAAGATCGATGCCCTGGCTGACAAAGCCGAACCCTTATTGAATAAGGCCGATGAATTACAAAAAGACAATTCCGATATTTTTTGCCTGAAAAAGATGCTGAATACCGCCCGTATGATGGCCGATCCCATGAACCGTTATATGACCTATGGCCCGGCAGCTGCGGAAGCGCTGGCCCTGGCTAAAAAATTAAATCCTGAAAATCCCCGTGTTTATTTACTGGAAGGACAGGATAAATATTTCACGCCGGAACAGTTCGGGGGGAGTAAGGAGGAAGCTAAGGTGCTTTTCGAGCAGGCCCTGAAGAAATTCGAATCCTATAAAGCCGAATCTTCCATTCATCCAACCTGGGGAATCAGGCAGGCGCAGTATTTTCTTTCCCAGATTAAATAAACTTTATGGCCGAGAATAAATTTACCGCCGAACAAAGCCTGCAATTGATCGGGAACATGATCAACCAGGCCAAAGGCCGTTTCAGCGAGAATGGTCATTTATATCTGCTATGGGGATGGGCTGTGCTGGTCTGCAGTTTAGCCCATTTCATATTAATGTACTATGTAAAATTCGAACAGCATTATATCGTCTGGCTCGCAATGTGGGGAGTATTTGTCTACCAACTGGTTTACCTGAGAAAGAGCAAGAAAAAAGAAAAGGTAAAAACCTATACCGATGAAATCATGGCGGCAGTCTGGATCACTTTCGTGGTATTAATGTTGCTGTTCGGTTTTTTATTTGGCCGCCTGCTGGGTGAAGAATACTATCGGTTTATCAACCCGGGTTTCCTGGCCCTGTACGGAATGCCTACCGTGATCTCCGGTACCATCCTGCGATTTCGTCCTTTAATCCTGGGTGGGATTTTTTGCTGGCTGCTGGCATTGGTCTCCACGGTAACAGCTTATCCCTACCAATTGCTTTTGTTGGGGGCTGCGGTTATAGCTGCCTGGATCATTCCCGGATACCTGCTCAGGAACCGTTATAAAAACTCAAACTAATCATGGAACAAAATAAATCCTTAAGTGAAAGTGAAAGCCTGGCCCTGATCACCCAAATGATCAATAAGGCCAAAGATTCCTACCATGACACGGGCCTGGGTGCTATGATGTGGGGAGCAGTGGTAGCTATCTGTGCACTGGTAAAATTATCGGAAATCCATTTCGGGTACCGATTACCTTTCGACATTTACCTGCTGACTCTTGTAGCCATTATACCGCAGGTATTTATTACCATCAGGGAGAAAAGAGAACGGAAGGTGAAATCCTATGATGACGCCTATATGGATTATATCTGGCTGGGTTTCGGGATTTCTATTTTTCTAATGATCCATACCGTGAACCTGGTTTTTGCCGGACTGCGCCCCCTGCAAGAGGAATACCTCCTGTTAAGCGGTAAGGAATCGGGCTTTAACTTTTATGAGTTTGTAACCCCGCTTTTTCTCATTCTTTACGGGTTACCCACATTTATTACCGGGGCAGCCTGCCGCTTTAAACCCATGTTATGGGGTGGATTATTTTGCTGGGCCTGCTGTGTGATTACGATTTATACACCCATAAAAGTGGACCTCCTGCTCACAGCTGCTTCAGCCGTCCTGGCCTGGTTTGTCCCCGGTCTTATCATGGAAAAAGAATATCGGATCTATAAAAAGGAACAAGTACTACCGGATGTTTAAAGATCTAGACCCTATACTGCATTCACAATTGAGGCTGGCAGTCGTGTCCATTCTTATCAGTGTAAAAGAGGCTGAGTTTACTTTTTTACGGGAAAAATCCAATGCCACGGCCGGCAACCTGAGCGTTCAAATTCAGAAGCTGAAAGAAGCGGGTTATATTGATGTCATCAAACAATTCAAGGACAATTATCCGCAAACGGTTTGTAAGATTACTCCTGCCGGTATTAAAGCATTTGAAGACTATGTCAGGAACCTGCAGGCCTACCTGGGCCCTCGTCCGCCTTCCCCCTCCTGAACTGAAGGCGGTTCAAGTCATATTGTTTGGGATCAATCTTAATTAATAGTATATGTCTTAAAGAGTAAAGCCTTCCAGATGGAAGGCTTTGTCTCGGGTCGTACTCTTATATTGGTGAATTCAGGATGGAAATCTCCCAAACCGCTTCGGGTTACGATAGGGTTGCAACACGAGCTGCGGCATGGACGGTTCGGATTGGGGCTTGACTATCTTTTCGATTTTATCTTTTAATCGTTTATATTCTTTGCTTAACTTTTTGGTGATCTTATTCGACATTGAGCTTTAATTTATTGCTTTACAAATTTTGATATATAGCGATCCGGGCCTGTATTGACTTCTGCGATATAGATCCCGGCATTCATACCGGAAGAAAGCGGAAGGCTCAGGGTGTTGGTACCTTCATAAGTAGCCATTTTTTGGGTCATCATCACCCGGCCGGCCAGATCAAAGATTCTCAAGGTTGCGGTTTGGTTGCCCGTATTGGCAAAACTAACTGTTAATTTATCAGTAACCGGATTATTAATGATCAGCAGGTTATTATCTGCAGTAGCCTGGTCCTGGAATACCAGCGTTTTGGAATATGTGAATTTCTGGTCCTTAGAATAAACTTTCAGGCGGTAGTACAGTTTCCCGGTATTTTGGGCGGATTCAAAAAATTCATAGAGATCCGACCCGGTTTTTTCGCTGGCCAATACCTGTGCCTGCGAACTGAAATGCTGTCCATCACTGCTTCTTTCCACTTCAAACCTTTCTATCAATTCATTGGTGGCCACTGTCCAGTCAAGTCGTACTTTCTCCCGGTTCCTGTTTCCCTGGAAATTACTTAATCCAACCGGCAGGGTTGCTACGTTGGGGATGGACATTACCTTATCAATACAACCGACGCTGCTGATCGCAACCACCAGCATATTTGCATTGTGAGGGAAGAATGTATTCCAGAATGCACCATCGGATACCTGGTATTCGATATTCGATTCAAAGAAATTATCGGTGCCATCCAGCTGGAAGGCGTTAGAACCATTATCAAAATATACCTGCAGGGTAACAGGAAAACTGGTAAGAGGTGCAGCTACCACATCATAAATAATGGTTGAACCTGTTGCAGCTGTGCCGCGGTTAATTACAGTTGAAACGGAAATATCACCTTGCGTATCGTCCACGTATCCATTACTCACCAGTGGTGTGTGCTGAACCTGCGCACTGGATTTATCCCAGGAACCACACTGGCCATCATTTTCACGGATATAACCATTATCGCTACCGGCATCCTGGCCAACATATTCAATTGGAATGGAATTAAACGTAGAAAAATCGATGGCAAAATCCGGGGCACTGCCCATCATGTCAATCGTGAGTTTAGGCATGGTGATGATGACCGGTATTACTGCATTGTAACCACCGGTACCGAAGATCACGGTATTGATCAGTTGTCCGTCTTTAAACAGGAATACGGAATAGGAAGCTCCTACACCGGTACGACGAAAAAAGAAATCATTAAAGGGATTGGGCAATATTTCTTCATCATAGGAAAGATTGCCATCGACTAAATTATTGCTTTTGAGTATCCATTTTTTTACATATCCTTCATTCGATGCCAGGGCCGGGTCATTCCAGCTGAAATTGGAAGCTGAAGAACCAGCCACACCCTGGTAATTGAAGGGATAAGCGGATGAACCCACTGCAAAACCACGGGGATTAATTGAAATATTGGGCAAATCCATTACAAAAAAGCCTTTTTCACCCGGCCTTTCGTAAAAGGTTACAATCGTGTAATTATTGAGTGATTGCGGGAGGGTAGAAGTACTGGTGCTGTAAAACTCGAAGAATTCATGCTTCCCGGCTCCCGGGTCGGTGTAGACCTCGTTGAAGAGAACCTGTGACTTTGCACGCACGATCACAATAAGCCCCAACAGGGTTAAGAGTACAAGTTTTTTCATTTTCTTAGGGTTGAATTACGGATAAAGTTTTCACAGCAACATTGGATCACAACCATCCATCTCTCGCAGGCGGCCGAACAAAAATCCTGCGATGGGTGTTCAACACTAAACAACAGTACTGGTAAAGGGAAAAAGTTCTGAAGTGAGGTACGGTTGTCTAACGTAGTTTTCCGTGGATAATGGGTGTTTTCCGAAACGTAGAACAAACCTAATAACAGTATTTTTCATTTGCAAGTCTTTGATAAAAATTATTTTTTATAAGTTGTTAATTCACTCATTTACAGTAATGACCTTTAATATCTTTGCAGCGCATTCATGATGTCACCGATCATTCGCGTTAGTAATCTTACGAAAGATTTTAAAGATCTGCGGGCTGTCGACAATCTTTCATTCACCGTAAATCCCGGGGAGGTTTACGGATTTCTTGGACAAAATGGGGCAGGAAAGTCTACGACGATCCGTATGTTATTAACCCTGATCCGACCGGGGTCAGGTACGATCGAAATTTTCGGGATGGACCTGCAAAAACACCGTAAAGAAATATTAAAGCAAATTGGCGCCGTCATTGAAAGACCGGATCTCTATAAATACCTGACTGCCCTGGAGAACCTCCGGATCTTCGCTGCCATGAGTGCTGTAAAGATTCCGGAAAAAAGATTGATGGAGCAGTTACAGCAGGTTGGCCTGGCGGAAAGGGCAAAGAGTAAGGTTAAAACCTATTCCCAGGGAATGAAGCAACGTTTGGGTATCGCCACTGCCCTGGTCCACGATCCCCGGCTGATCATACTGGATGAACCACTCAACGGGCTGGACCCACAAGGTATTGCAGATATGCGCCGCCTCATACTTCATTTAAGCCATGATCTGAAAAAAACCGTTTTGGTTTCCTCTCATTTACTGGGAGAAATGGAACTGATTGCCGATTCTATGATCATACTTGACAGAGGGAAAAAACTCGCCGAGGGCAGGGTCAATGATTTATTTGATCCGTCTGATACGGTAGTGGAACTAAAAACCATGGATGATGAAAAAACCTACAAGCTGTTAAAGCAATCCGCTCTTCAAGCGTTTGTACTGGCCAGACGCAATGATTGTATCCTTTTAAAACTACATCGCCAGGAACTGCCTTCGGTGTTAAAGCAGCTGGTAGCCATGGACCTGTCCATACTTTCTTATCATTCCCGGCATTCACTCGAGGATTATTTCTTATCACTTACAACCGGTTATTCCCATGTGGATACTGCTGAAAATTGAACTTTTTAAAATATTCAAAAGACCCCGGACCTATATCGCATTCGGGGCTATAGCAGCCATTGTTGTATTGATACAAGTAGCACTGAAGTATGATGGTAAATCTTATATAGACCTGCTGTTAAGCAACCTGGACAATGCATTTGAAATGACTGATGAATTCAAGGATAAAATGCTGAACGGCTTTTTGATTTGTTTTATCATTCTGAATACCCTGTTGATCCAAATGCCCCTGCTGGTTGCATTGATCGCAGGCGACTCCATTGCCGGTGAAGCCAATATGGGCACCCTCCGGCTTTCCCTGACCAAACCCGTAAGCCGAACGCAATATATGCTTGTTAAATTCCTGGCTTCAATTTTATACACGTTTGCCTTACTGTTATGGATGGCATTGCTGGCCTTGTTGGGAAGCGTGCTGCTCTTTGGTGTCAATGATATGGTCATCATGCGTTCACGCGGACTGGAAGTAATTGAGCAGTTTGATATCTGGTGGCGTTATATTGCTGCGTTCGGTTATGCCGCCGTAGCACTGACCACCGTTTCGGCGCTTGCATTTTTATTAAGTGTGTTTGCCGACAATGCCATCGGTCCTATTATTGCCACCATGAGCATTGTGATCGTGTTTACCATTCTATCTGAAATGAATATTCCCATTTATGACCGTACCATCAAACCTTACCTTTTTACATCGCATATGGTGGCCTGGAAAGGTTTTTTTTATATGAAAGCTGATAGTGAGGGGACGACCCTGCGGGGAACGATTGAAAACCTGCCGGCCATCCTGCGCAGTCTTGGAATTTTAGTCACCTATATTGTTATTTTTTTTGGAGCTGCGGTCTGGGTCTTCCGTAAAAAAGATATTCTGACTTAACTTCATACCGATGAAAAAAATGTTTTTCCGGCGTTTAGATCAATTTATTGCCTTATCAGCATTATTCCTGTTGCCTGCGGGATTACTTAAATACCCGGCAGGAGTTTCGGCTGAAGAATTATTGGAGAAAGTCCGGACCAAGCTCGAAAAAGTGAATGATTACGAGGCAAAGGGTAAAATGAAGACCAATGTAATTTTTATCAAGGCGCCGGTAGCTTCCGTAAAGGTCTATTTCAAAAAACCGGACAAGCTGCGCATCAATAATGAAAGTGGCATATCTTTTATTCCCAAAGGTTCTGTGAATATTAATCTGAATTCCATTTTTATCAGGAGTGCAGCAGGTTTTGATATTATTGATATGGGCCGGGAAAACGGAACCAACCTCCGTATTATTAAGTTGCTGCCCAAAGATGATGCCGCGGATGTGGTCCTATCAACGCTTTATATTGATGAAGAACAGGTACTGGTCCGAAAGGCTAAAACCACCACCCGTGAAAACGGTACCTATGAACTGGAAATGACCTATGGAAAATATGCCGACTATGGTTTGGCAGATAAAGTGATCTTTTCGTTTAATACCAAAGATTACAAACTTCCCAAGGGCGTAACCTTTGATTATGACGATGGCACAGAAAAACAGGAGGATCCTAACCGCATGAAAAATAAAAAAGGAAAAGTTGAAATTGTTTATTCGGCCTATAGTATTAACCAGGGAATCGATGATTCCGTTTTCCGCTAAACTTATTCATCAATTTTTTCATCGACGGCATTGGCTAAGATAGCAGGAGTTACTTTCTTGAGCGGGTTTTTCCGGTTTTCCTCGTATTCGGCTCTCCGCCTGATGATATCAATACACTCGAATACAGCCGTGATAAAGGAGGAAGTATCCGCCTTGTTTTTACCGGCAATATCAAAAGCTACTCCATGGTCAGGCGAGGTGCGGACCGCGGGGAGGCCAGCGGTATAATTCACGCCTTCTCCCGATGCAAGGGCTTTGAAAGGGATCAGGCCCTGGTCGTGGTACATTGCCAGCACGGCATCAAATTTTTCAAATTGTCGTCTTGCAAAAAAAGCATCGGCACTATAGGGACCCATTACCAATATATTATTATTCCGGGCTTCTTTAATGGCCGGCTTAATGATGGTTTCTTCTTCATTGCCGATCAAACCCTCATCACCGGCATGCGGATTCAATCCCAACACCGCAATCCGGGGCCTGTCAACACCAAAATCTTTTTGCAGGCTTTGATGAATGATGTTCAACTTAGCAATAATCTTTTCCCGGCTGATATGTTTTGCGATATCGGCTACAGGTATATGCTCTGTGAGAAGAGCTACCCTGAAATTCCCCGCGCAAAGCATCATGACCACTTCCGGCACGCCAAACATGCTTTGTAAATAAGGAGTGTGCCCGGTAAAATTGAAATCAGCGGATTGAATATTCTTTTTATGAATGGGGGCTGTTACCAGCCCGTCCACCTGTTTTTGTTTCAAAGCTGCAACAGCAGTCTGCAGGGAAAGAACGGCATATTTACCTCCCACATCAGTTAACTGGCCCGGGGTGATCACTACTTCTTCTTCCCAGCAACTAAACAGGTTTATTTGTTTATTATTCAGCCTGGAGAAATCCCTGGTGCTTTGATAATTGAAGTTGATTTCCGGTACCGATTTCCGGTAAAAATTGAGCAGTTTATTAGAGCCAAAGATGACGGGTACACAAAGATCCAGTATACGGTTATCGGAAAAGGTTTTCAATATCAGTTCAGTTCCTATCCCGTTGATGTCGCCACAGGAAACGCCGATGATGGGTTTTGAAATATTCATACACATGTTATTGCCGTAAAAATAAGGATTTATCCAGGTCATGGGAATAACGCCTGCCAGACTTACCTCTGCGGCATTCGTAAGAATCACCTTATTAATCTTGTGTTTGTACTCAACTATTGGTGAAAACTTACGTTTTGGTTGTATTTCTAAGTAAAATCGCTCATTTTGGTGCTCGCAAAAAGCAGAGATTTAAAATCTATATTTTATGAAGCCAGCACCATCCAACATTCACCATCCTCCTGGCCGTGGGTATTCGCCATGTAGATTTTAGGCCTCCTATTCCAAATTAATATATGCGTGACAATCAATTATTCGCGAGGGTGATTTATTGACAGCATGATTGATTAATGTATAAATGAAATCCATATTCATTAAAACCGTTGTGTCTAAAATCTGTATCATGAAGAAATTGTACATCTTGCTGCATTTTTTTACGGCATGGCTGCTGCTGGCAGCACACCCGGCTTCTGGTCAATGTACTACCACGAATCTTAACTGGGATCACCTGGATTTCCTGGATCCCGGCTTTTCAGCCCACACACTACCTATATGCCAATCCCAGAATTTCGCCTTTGGTACCCAGGTATTGACGGTTACCAATAACTATGCATCGGCCAGCATTATTGGGGAAAACGCAGATCATACCGGTGAAGCAGGAAGTTTTGGAACCGGGCAGGATGTACAAATGATGGGCGATGGTACAATTACTGTCAGTTTTGCCAATGCCGTATCGGCCGTTAAATTTTCTATATATGATATTGATTACAACCAAAGGGTGACAGTAACGGCCCTGAATGGCGCAACACCGGTTAACATAACCATGGCGCTGGTATCAGGCACTAATCTTACTATTACCGGTTCTGGAACCAGCACAGCCTATGCTACCGCGGGCGCCACCAACGCGATTGATAAGACTTCTTCTGATGGCACTATTAATGTAACTATAACTGCTGATATTACCAGTTTTACTATTGCAGTTACCCAAACAGGTACCAAGACCACGGGTCCTGCCGGCGGACGGGAAGATGGTTCATTCTGGATATCTGACCTGGAAGCGTGTTCACCAGGCAGCTTTACAGCTTCTTACCATGGGATAAGCCAACCCTGGACAGGTATGCCTTCCTATGTACTGGCTGTCAGGGATAATAATATTTACTATGTAGATCCTGCTACGGGGAGGGCCAGGTTTATATTCCAGGATGCCGGGCATACCAATATCAATTCATTGGCTTATGACCCGGTAAATCACTACTTCTATTATACTTATAGTTTAACCGGGAATGCAGCGAATGATAAAATCCTGCGCAGGTACCATTATGATACCGATACGCTGGGGATTGTAATGAACGATGTCAGCACACTCGGGATCCCTTTATATGATAATGGTGTGGAGTCCGGTGCTGCAAGTTTTTATGACGGGTCACTCTATATGGGTATCGAGGCAAATGGCGCCAACTATACGGCTAACCGTGAGTCAAAAGTTTGGAAGATCGATTTTAGCGGTACTAACCCGGTCAACGCATCGCAGGTATATGGCATTGATGGATCAGGACATGATTGGGGTGATATCGGGGTAACGAATGGTACACTTTATGATTTTGACGCTGATGCGGGCAGTGAAAATTTTTATGTTATTCCACTGGTCAGCCGGGCTGTTACCCAACCACCTTCACCGGCAAATCCCAAGCAAACGGCGATTGATTGGCAGGGGAATCTTTACAATATTGGAAATATTGGCGGCTCACCCAGTACAGGATTTGTGGCAACCTACAGTACAGCCGGTGTACAGGGAACGCAACAAACAATTACACTCAATGGAACAGCCCAATCGGGAAGTTGGGGAGATGGTGCGGAAGCTTTTAAACCCATGGTTGATTTTGGCGACGCACCGGCAACATACGATCCCGATCCTATGGCTCCCGCACTCAATGAAAGGGACACCGCAATCAGGTTTGGTAATTTGTTGGATATCGAATGGCTTAAAACTTCCTCCATACCCGCAGACGCTGATGGTACCGACGAAGATGGCATAATTACACCCACTGTTTTCAATCCGGCGGGTACTACCTACAATGTTGAAGTTGCCGTTTACAACAATTCCGGAGCCAATGCGGATGTGATAGGCTGGCTCGATTACAATAATAACGGATTATTTGACAGTGGGGAAGCTTCGGCAACAGTAACCTTGAATTCCAGTGCTTCGGTACAGAATGTTTTCCTGGTATGGACAGGCATATCAACGACTTTGACTGTTGGATCTTATACCTATCTCCGCATCAGGATAACCTCGTCCTCGCATGGAATGACCAGTGCCAACGCAACCGGGTATTTCTGGAACGGCGAAACCGAAGATTACCGGATCCTGGTGGATAATATTCCCCTTGGTATCGACCTGATCAGTTTTCAGGCAAGGCTGAATGAATTCAAAAAAGTCAATCTTAACTGGACAGCTATAGAGGATAATCAATTCACAGGTTATGAAGTGGAGCGCAGCGCCAATAACCGGGATTGGACAACGCTTCAATTCATCGCGGCAAAACATGGGAATGGACAACAAGATTATATGCTGGTTGATCCAAGACCACTGAAAGGGACCTCTTATTACCGTCTTAAATTAACTGATGCCTCAAGTCCCCGCAAGTATAGCGAGATTCGCAGTGTGACCATCGCAGATCTTTCAGCATCTGTTAGTATATCTCCAAACCCTGCGACAACAGCTGTGACGCTGGGCGTTAAAGATGCTGTCCAGGAAAACAATGTTACGATCCGTGTTTACGGATCGATGGGCAACCTCCTGAAAGAATTAAAGACCAATCTTGTGCAGGGAGCCAATTCGATCGTATTGCCTGTAGAGAACTGGCCTTCGGGTATGTATACAGTGACCCTTGTCTCGGAACAGGGAATTGTGAATAAAAAGCTTGTTATCCGCAAATAATTAAAAAAATAAAAAGTAATAACCCGTGATACAGGAACGCGGATTGTAAAAATCCAATGTAATAATCCACCTACTTAAAATTCGATTACTATGAAACCCACTAAGGCTACCTTGACAGGTTTAGTATTTTGCCTCTGCGTCCTGCTGACCCAGGCCCAGGAAAAATACAGTAAAGTAAAGATTGGCATACCCCCAGGAAGTGAAAGAGCTGTAAATAAGTTCCTGTTTGATTCGCTGGATGCTGATCATTTCGATTATGACAACAGGTCTGTGATCATGGAAATCAGTCAACTTCACCTGGACCGGTTGCGGGCTGCCGGGTATCCCTATACGGTGCTTGTGGATGATGTGTCGGTTGAATTCGTTCAACAATCCAATATAGCCGATTTCTATCTCCATGACCAAATTTCATCCCAACGGTCAGCGTTTGAATCGCCTGGCCAAAAGGTTTCTGCATTTATTCAAACTCCGGTATCTTTTACGCCCGGTTCGATGGGTGGTTATTATACCTATGATGAAATGATCACCAAAATCGATGATATGGTTACGGCCTATCCCTACCTGGTTTCAAAAATAAATATCGGCACGACCTATGAAGGACGGACCATATGGGCAATAAAAGTTTCTGACAATATTCTTACTGATGAAGCGGAACCCGAAGTGCTGTATACTGGATTGCAGCATGCCCGGGAGGCAATCACCGGAACCAGCCTTATTTTCTTTATGCAATACCTCTGTGAAAATTACGGCACTGATTCGAGAATCACTGACCTGGTGAATAACAGGGAAATATTTATCATACCCTGTGTGAATGTAGACGGGTACGTGTATAACCAAACCACTAATCCTTCGGGCGGTGGAATGTGGCGTAAGAACAGAAGGCTCAACAGCGGCGGTAGTTATGGAGTAGATCTAAACCGGAATTACGGGATTGACTGGGGTTGTTGCAGCGGCGGGTCTTCCACCCAATCCAGCGAAACTTATTGGGGAACTGCTGCTTTCTCGGAACCCGAAACCGCTGCCATGCGGGCTTTTGTTGCATCCCGGAATTTTGCGATCGGTTTTGATCAGCATTGTCATGGATCTTATTACTCCCTTCCTTTTGGAATTGAAGCCAATCATACCCTTGATGCAGTAGATACCAAATTCTACACATTTACTCCGGCACTGATCGGTCGCCATAATGGACACCGGGCTGGTAATAGTATTCAAACTGTAGGATATAATGTAGCAGGCGGAATCAAAGACTGGTTATTATTGGGTGATATCGGCCTGGGCAGCAAGGGTAAAGTGTACGGATGGACCGGGGAAGCGGGAGGCGGTGGTTTTTGGGCTTCAACAGCCAATATTATTCCCTTGTCGAAAGAATTATGCTTTCAGAATTTGCAGATTGCATATAGTGCCGGATCCTACGGTGATATCCAGGATCTGGGTGAGACTGCCATTACTTCAACATCGGGCAATTTTGGATTCCAGCTCCGCCGGATAGGACTGGACAATCAACCGGTAACTGTTACATTGGTTCCGGTAGAGAATATCCAGACTGCAGGCGCACCGGTTATCATCAACAGTCTCGCAAATTTTCATGACACCTATACCGGTAATATCAGTTATAACTTATCACCTGGTATTATCAGCGGAAAGCGGGTAAGATTTGTGTGGCGGGTAGAATCTGCGGGTATTAGCTATGACGACACGATTACAAAATTTTATAACCCTATCGTCTTGTTAAGTGATGATATGGAGGGTACATTCAGCACGAACTGGACCTCAACCACTAATGTTGGGGGAAATGCGACAGCTGCGAACTGGGGCTTTGTAACCACCCAGGCATATGGAGGCACCAAATCCATGACCGAATCACCAAGCGGTGACTATACATCTAACAATATCAGGACCGTTACCTATAAGAATACATTCAATTTAAGTGATGCGACAGCCACATCGCTGAGTTTTTGGGTACGACACAAGGCGGAGAATTTCAGGGATAAGCTTCAAATCCAGGTTGCCACAAATGGTTCTAACTGGACCCCTGTTCACGGAAAGAACACCGTGACTGATGATAATGCAACCAGTGGCGGTACCCTGGGGGGCCAACCTGCACTGACGGGCATTCGGGAAGACTGGACAAGAGAATTAATTGATCTTTCCGCTTTCAATGGAAATGCCAGTGTATCATTACGTTTTCAATTCACTTCAGACGGGGACGGGGGTAATTTTTATAAAGAAAGAGATGAAGGATTCTTTATTGATAATGTAAATGTATATAAGAGTACGACCACACTTTCCACCTTACCCGCACATTTTCTTTCCTTTACGGGTCGGTTAATGCCCGATGGAACCGCTTCGCTTAACTGGGTGGCAGAAACAGACCTTCAGCATAAATATTTCATTATTGAAAGATCGGCCGACGGTTACAATTTTGTAGCGTTGGGACGGAAAGATGAAATAGCAGCGAGTTATCAATACAGCGATGCCACCGTTCAAACCGGCAACAACTACTACCGGATCAAACAAGTGGACCAGGATGGCAGCATTACTTATAGTAAGGTGATCAATATTATCGTGAGCCCGGGTAATTATGTAATTGGAGTGTATCCTAATCCTGTTAAAGATGTCCTGGGTCTCAAAATACTCGCCCCTGGCGCAGACATGATCCAGGTAAGGGTTGCCGATATGCATGGCAGGATCGTTTTTACCGGTCAGCAATTAATGACAAAAGGCCCGAACCAGATTGCTATTCCAGCAGGCAACTGGCCTTCTGCTACGTATGCCCTTACGGTTATGGACAGCAAGGGCAACCTTCTGTCGACAGAAAAGCTATTCAAATCTAACTGATTAAAATAGGTAGCTGGTTATTACAACAGGTTTAACCTGGGACCCTCCCCGCAAAGGAGGGTTTTTTATTGTACGATAGTAAATTTTCAGGTAATACACGTTGAATTACGTGTCAGATTGAATCTATAACCGGTGGGATTTCCGGATGATAATTACTTTGTAAATAGTTTGGCCAAACCATACTTTTATTGGACAAAATCATACCTTATGAAAGCACAACTAACAACCCTGGCCCTGGCTATATTGATTCTCAATACAGCATGGATATCACCGGTATCCCCGCATAAACAAGACGGGAATACAGCGGTGAAGGTGAAAGCATTAAACCCTGAGTTCTCCTTTTTCAGAACGCATCGTATGGCTAAGAATACAGTGGCTACATGGGGACTGACTAACACCCAGGGCGTCATCGGTTTTTCCGTACAGCGTACTTACCAGGACCCGACTGATCCTTATTCAATGTGGGAAGAGATCTGTACGATG